>CALLVF010000072.1 GCA_938010745.1 uncultured Patescibacteria group bacterium
CCGATGTGATGACTTGGATCATTAGGATTAAGCTTTAAAGCATTATTAGAGCAAGAATAAACTTTTTTAAGAAGCGTATGTTTTTTTTGAGGATTTTTTTCTTTTTTAGATAAGTCCCAATATAATGCCCCTATACTACTCCAAAATCCCGCCTCAATTCCTTGTTGAAAAGGTAAAATTGTGGCAAATTGACCATCAAATTGACCAAAAAGGGAAAAATTATCAGGATGGGCTTTTATTTGGGAGAAAATTTTATTCCATTGTTCTTGAGGAATTTCTTTAAGATAAAAATCTAAAAAATATTGAGGGCTTTTTACAACGTTTCTGTTTTCAAATATATATGGTGTTGGTTCTACCCAGTAGGCTTTTTTAGTTTCTTTATCAACAACAAGTAATTTGGTATGACCTGAAGGTGAAACAGTATAAACCTCAACATTTTTACCAAGAAACTCTTGATAAAGTCTTCCTAAGATATATGAGCGAAGATGACACTCAAAAGCTCTATCCTCAACCGCTAAGGTGAGTTTATTATAAGTTTCTTTATAATCATAGGCTTGAACAAGATCTAAAAGAAGGGCGATCTTATCATAAACTGATGTTTCTTCTTTTTTTTCCAGCATTTTTTGGGCTAATTCAAAAAGAGTGAGAGTTTTTCCATTTTGCTCTAATTGTTGTTTAGTTTCTTTAAATAAATTAGCATTTTCTTCAAAGTTAAATTTTCCTCCTTTAATGAAGTTATTAACATTTAATTGATCAGATAATTCATCTTTAAGATCAGGGTCTAAATCTTCAAAAAGAGAAGGAGGAAGAAGTTTTTCTTTGGCTTTTTTCCAGCCTTCTTCCTCAATTGCTTGATCAAGATGAAAGAAAAAAGAAGAGAAAATTGATTGCCATAAAGCATTATGAGTTCTACCACTTTTTTGCAGAGGAGAATAAGTGGTTTTTAGCCATTTTCCGTGTTGAAAAAGATGTAATATTTTATCAAAAAGGGAATAATGAATAATAAATGAGGGGCCTAATATAGAGACAAGAAGATGTTTTCTTTTAACAAGCCATTGGTCAAATTCAGCTATTTGCTCTTCAAAGGTTAATGTTTTTATTTGTGGTTTTCTTTCAAGAAATCTTTGAAAAAGATAATAATAAGCAGAATGTTCAGGAATTTGAGAGAGTTTTTTATCTTTTAGGCTTTTTTCATCAAAAAAAGCTTGATCTTTTCCAAGCATTCTTAAAAAAAGCTGGTCTTTATAGGAGGAAAGGTTAGTGCCTTGGGGGAATTCAAAACTTTGATCATCGGCAAGTGCCTCTAAAGTAAGACCTTCGGTTAAAGTCTGATAATCTTTACCTTTTCCTACTTCTTCCAAGCCTTCACCTAAATAATAAAGGGAGGTGATTAGTTGTTTAGCTGGTTTTTGTTCACTTTCTGGTAAAGATTGTTTGACTAATTGCGCCAAAAGCCTTGCCATATTTCTTAAATCACGGGTAAAGATAAAAAACCTTGGATTTTTTATTTCAATACCAGCTTGGCTGATAAATTCGTCAGTTACCCTAAGGACTTGACCTAAAGTTGGATTTTCAGGAAGAGTAAGAGTAAAAGAATCACCATCTTCATTCTTTTTAACCATTGGCTCTTGATTTGGATCACCTCTTTCAACTTTTAAATGATTAAAAGCCTCACCCCAGATATTAGTTGCATCAAAAGGAAAAGCAACCTTTTTTTCTAAAACTTCCTTAAGCGAAGGTGGTTTGGGAATTGGTTGAATTTCTGAAACCTGATCAATCATAGGTTTTAATTTATTTTAACAAACTTGTAAAACCAAATCATAATTGTTTGTGCCAACCGGGAGTGACTAACTTGTTTAAATTTTGTTTTGATTGGGTGGTTTGAGGGGGAGAATTTTGAAGGAGTTTTTAAAGAAGTTTAAGTGGTGAATATTAATTAAGAATTAATATTGACAAAAAGTATACTTTTTGTCTTAAATGTATCTTAAAATGTTTATCAAAAGAAAACTCCTTTCAATAATTGAATCTTATCTTAATAAACCTGAAGCATTGGTAATTACTGGTTTTAGGCGAGTGGGGAAGTCTACTTTAATTAAACACATTTTTGATAACTTAAAAACTGACAATAAAATTTTTTTAGATTTAGAAAGTCCGGTCAATCAAAAAATTTTTAAAGAAGAAAACTATGAAGCAATCATTACTGAGTTTAAAAGTTTGGGTTTAAAATTAGAGAAAGGGCGACCTTATGTTTTTTTAGACGAAATTCAATACTTGAAAAATATTCCCTCGATTGTTAAGTACCTTTTTGATCACTACCGGATTAAGTTTATTATGACCAGCTCAAGTAGTTTTTATTTAAAAAATCTTTTTTCCGAAAGTTTGGCCGGGAGAAAATTTATTTTTGAACTTTATCCTTTAGATTTTGAGGAGTTTTTATGGTTTAAAGGAGAGAAACTTTCTTTGGATGCTGATTATCATTTTTTACGTCATTTTTATGATGAATATATGGAGTTTGGCGGTTTGCCAGGAGTGGTTTTGGAAAGTAATAAAAATGACAAAAATCTTCGTTTGGATGAGGTTTTAGGATCGTATTTTAATATTGATGTGGTTAATTTATCTTCGTTTCGGGAAGTAAAAAATTTAAAGTCATTGCTTTTTTTACTATCTTTAAGGGCAGGTAGCCGACTTGATGTTGGTAAATTATCGCAAGAGTTGGGAGTCTCGCGACAGACAATTTATAATTATTTAGAATTTTTTGAAAAAACATATTTGATTTCGTTAGTACCAGTTTACACAAGATCAACTGATGTCAAAGAGCGGAAAATTCCCAAATTATATTTTCACGATAGTGGAATTTTAAATAGGGTAGGAAAAGCATCTTTAGGTCAGCTTTTGGAAAATACTACTTTTCATCAACTTTTTACAAAAAATTATTTTCAAAATCCCTTTGAAATATAATCTTCCCACTTAAATTTTGCCTTAATTGGACCGTTTGAGGAGGAAGAATTAAAAAAAGCCATCAGATTCTGCTTAGGAGTTGATTGATAATGATGACTATAACTGACGGCCGTCACGGATAGTTTATAGTTTTATGATTAAGCAACGGTTATTGTTTTATGACTTCACTATCCTTAGGCTAAAACTTGTTATCTCCTAATCATTGAATTTTTAACTTACTTCGGTGGCGCTGATCTTACCTTTGTTATCCTGAATTTACCTACCCGACTAGTGAGGCGGATTTTTGAGGATCTTGATCTTGAAATAAGTTCAGTATAACATCACAAAACAATTCTAAAATTAGTCAGGAAATGATTTTTGGATGACATTTGATTGAAAATATAATTTTCTTCATGTGTCTTTTTTAAAGTAATCCTTAAAATAAAATAGACCATTTTATTATTCCTTAAGTTTTATTAATAAGACTTTTTTAAAATGAAAAAAATTCTTTTAATTGCATTGGTCATTTTTATTTTGGCAACAGCCTTAAGTATTAAAGATGAAATGGAGAAACCAATTATTTTATAACCGGCTTTTATTGAACCCAGCTACTCTCAATCGCTTTTTTCTCAAATTTTAGAAACAAATTTACCAATAATAAAAAAGGGGGAAACAAAAAGAGTAATTCAGACATGTTCTTTTCTCGAAGATAAATCCCCTTTTTATTTAAGAATTGAAGACAGTCAGCAAGGGCAAAATTTTTATTTGTTTAAAAAAAATTATCTAACAAGGGAAAAAACAAAATAATTTATTTAAAAACAATCCTTGAGAAAAGAAGTGAAAAGGTGGGGTCAATGAGGGATTTGATAAATTATCGAATAAGAGGATTTGCTTGTCATTCTCAAAAGAAAATTTGTTATGATTGTTGGGAAAGAGTTGATCCTGATTTAAAAAAGAAAAATATAACCAAACGTCTTTACTATCATTTATGCTCCGTTCCTAAAGAGGAGGAGATTGATACAATTGTTTTATCTAATTTCTTTTTTTCCAGCTCTGTTTTTTCCATCAATAAGACCACATTATTGTCTTTGTTTCAGGTTAAATTAAATCTTTAAGTATAATTCAATAAAGAATTAGCCAAAAAATTGGGTTTTTGATTATTGGTTAATAAGCTTTGTAGAAGTAGAAAATATTAAAAATGATTTAGTTTATTATCAGCTGATGCTTGGTTATGAAATCTCCTAAATTGAAAAAAAATTGAGGGTGCAAGGTTGGCTCACCCGATGCGTGTCTAATTATCGTCACCTTTTTTCTAATTGTTGAAGATCGAGCTGTTGTCTTAACTTTCTTTCTAGATTACTCATAAATTTTAAAATTTAATTTGTTAAAAATAGGAATAGTATATAATAAAAATAATTTTATTATAGGAAAACTTTATTATATAAGCTAAAAGCTTTTTACTATGGAAAAAAATAGCAGAAACTCTCCTTTAAGAGAATTAAGTGAGCGAGTATTGCATCCAATAGCTAAATATTTATATGAATTGGGTATTGAACCCAATCAAGTAACTCTTGCAGGCACTGCTTTAACGGGTTTGGGAGGATTTTTAAAACTCCAGGAGAGAAACTTAGGCATAAACGCTAATTATCCGGCTTTAGGCCTTTTAATAGCTGGCTTGATTTGTGATGGTTTAGATGGAGTTTTAGCAAGATATTCAAAAAAATCATCAGTTGATGGGGCGATTTTTGATTTGGTTAACGATAGGTTACAAGAGTCGACGTTAGCCTGCTATCGGGCAATAATGGCTATGGAAAGGGGAGATTTGGGAGGGTTACTTTTTTCAATTATTACCGGTTTAACTAACCCTCTGCCAAGTTATTTTAGGGCATTGGTTGAGGAGAATGGGAGTATTGTTAAAGAATCAGGAGAAAATCCGATCTCTTTTTTAGGAACAAGAGGCGGAAGAACACCCTTGGCGATTTTGGCAACAATTTTTCCTGATGTAGTGATTAGTGGGAATAATTCTATTCAAGGATTTTTAGATTTTGTAATTTCTGGTGGTAATATAATAAGTAGCATTGAAAGAATTAAAAATTTAATTGAGACGAAAGAAATAGAGAATATGGGTGGTGTTAAATTTATTCATTTAACTGAAGATAAAGCACCAGAAGGTAAATTGGAGGAATTGCAAGAATTAGGTAGAAGAAAAAAGGAAACTTTGGGAAAATTTATTACCATCAATTCTTTTGTTTTTATCTCTTTAGGAATGATTGGTGGGATTAATTTAATTGAAAAATATTTTCTCAATAAATAAATAAAATAAATAAATAAAGACTTTTATTAATAAATCAATTTCCTGCATGTTAATTTTTAAATTAATTAACCAGAGAGAACCGGCTTACTAATGATTAGGTTAATTTAAAAGTTTATTAACTCTACCAGTAGTTTTTTTTGGGAGTTTTTAATTCCTAAAATTTTCAAAGATGATGCTATTTTTTACAATTTTTAATTAATCTCAATATAGAAAATAAAATATACATTCTAAATATTTAAGATTGTTAAAAAAAATTTAACATTATAAAGTGGTTTTCATCAATCTTTAATCTAAAATTTTCTTATTTTTATTTTTTATTTAAATAACCTGTCAGATTGTTTAGAACATGTTGACGCTTTCTATAAAAATAAAAAGTAAATGGAGTAATTAAAAATACTCCAATCAGTTTTGTTAGCGAAGTAGAAGATGCTAAAAAAGATATTTTTCTTTAAAAAAATACAAAGAGACAATAGTCAAAAAGAAAATTAATCCTTCGGTATACAATAGTTGAAAGAAAAAAGAGCTAGGAAATAAAATTAAAATCATTTTTAGATACTGGTTGTTGGTTATTCGGTATACTTTAAGAAGTTGATAGAAAAAATCAAAGCACAAAAAAAGAGCGCAGATAAAAAGACTAGATAAAAGTAGATTATTTAAAAAACGTTGAGTTTAATTTTTTATCAAAATAGAATAAAGGGGAAAAAAGCTTGTTTGAATTGTAAATATCTTTGTTTCGCAATCAAAAGATAATAAAACCATCAAAATTGGCAAGTGAAGTTATCGTAGAGGGAAGATAATATACAGTCAAAATTTCTTTATAAAAGGAAAAAATCTAAGATAAGAAATTAACCGGGGAGTAAAAAAATAATTACCAAATCAAAGACTTGCCAAAAAAGAAAAAAAGTAAGATTTTCTTAAATTTTATGGATAAATTATAAAAAATAAGTTATTAGAGTATTCAGTATTAGAAATTAATAAACTAAGAAATTAGGATTACAAAGTTTATTTAATAAATTTTAATAAATATAATCTTTAATATTGTATTTAATTAACCAGTTTTTGTTCAAATTATTTAAATACTTTTTAGTTGTTTTAACAAAAAAAACAGTATACAAATACATTTTTAATAAAAATTCTTATAATTTAGATAATGTAAATAATGTAGATAATGTAGAAAATATAAAATAAATAAAAATTATACAAGTTTTAAATGAAATAGATTATATAAAAATAGAAGATTGTGAATATAAAAAAGAATAAGTCCTTGACATAAAGAAAAATATTTTTTATAGTGAAATTTAATGAGAAGTATTGAAGAGAGTATCCGTTATTTAAGCCCTAGACAGCTGCGGGTATTATTTTTATTAGCAAAAAAAGTGAAAAAGGATTAATTTCTTCGGTAAAATTGGCAAAAAAGATCGGGATTGAAGGCAAAGGATTGGGAGCGGTATTTTCATCGCTAATTCGTCATAAATTTTTTGGGCAGTCATTAATCATTCCTTGGGGAAAAGATGAAAACAGTCGGGGTTTAAGGTTTAGGTTGAATGAAAAAGTTAATTTCAAAAGAGAGATTGTTGGAGATTGCGAGGGAGTTGTTGAGTTAGAAAGTTAAAAAGCAAAATGAAAAACAATAAAAATCAAAACTTAAAACTCAAAATTCAAAACCACAGCGTAAAAGTAAAAACTGATTTAAAACAACGCTTTTATTATTTTTCTATTCAAGTGATAAATTTTTTAAAGACGCTTCCAGAAAAGAAAATTTATTGGGTTTTATCTGATCAACTTTTTCGTTGGGTAACTTCTATCAGCGCCAATATCATTGAAGCAAAATCTGCCAGCTCTAAAAGAGATTTTATTAAGTTTTCTGAAATTACTCTAAAATCTGCCAATAAAACCAAGTATCCGCTTAATCTTTTAAGAGAAGCTACTTCGGCAAGTAAAGAAAAAATTAATAATCTTTTAGCAAAAGCAAGAATTATCTAACATCCTTGGTGCTAGTTTGTTAACTTATGAAAAATAAAAAGTTTTAAGTTTTAAGGTTGTGGTTTTGACTTTTTGAATTATGAAATTTAAAAAATTAAAGAAAAAAATAAATTTAAGAAAAATATTAAGCTTAACGCAAGTTTTAGTATTTTTAATGGTCCAAAATCTTACTTTTCTTTTTTATTTACCAAAAAGAGTTGATTAGGGAAATTATACTTTGACCAAGTCAATTGATTTTAAAAAGGGTTATTTTGAAAATACAGAAACTGATTCAAAAGAAGGAGAGATAAAACTTCAACCTGACGGCGCTTGGGGTCCAAGAGCTTTTAAAACTCCAGATGTTGCTTTGGGAAATCAAACAGGAATTGCCTCAGACGGAGAAAATATTTATGTTTTATCCTCTAATGATAATTGGTTTGGTCGGTATTTGCCAAAAGAAAATCGTTGGCAGAGATTAGCCAACGCTCCAAAGTTTGCCTATCCGGGGGCTCAGCTTGTTTATTTAAATGGTTATCTTTATGCGGTTTTTGGCGGCTATCAGAAAGAGTTTTATCGATATTCTATCGCTTTAAATCAATGGGAGAGAAAAGCTAATTTACCAGACTTGGTTTATGATGGTACATCATGTGCTACTGATGGAACAAATATTTTTTGTTTACGAGGTACTTGGACCCAAGATTTTTGGATGTATAGTCCATCTTCTAATAGTTGGAGTGTAAAAGCCAGTCCACCAGCCTCAATTGCTCAGGGAGCGGGATTAGTTTTTTACAATGGAAATCTTTACGCCTTGCGGGGAGCCAATACGACAACAAAGTATCGTTATAATATTTCTGCTAATGCTTGGTATACAACAACTACCGGTGGTTCACCTTTAACCTCAGCACCAGCATCAATGTATGGTAATCATACCATTACTATTCGCAATGGAGAGATTTATGTTGCCCGCGATTATAATACGAATACTTTTTATAAATACAGTATTGCTTCTAATTCTTGGACAACTTTAACAACCACTCCTCAAAATACTTATTATGTTGGTTGTGTCTATAATGCTTACGATGATTATATTTATGTTTTTCGAGGAAACGGCACTTATGATTTTTGAAATATAATCCTAACAATAACAGTTTTTTAGGACCGGCTGATTTACCAAATACCCCCGGATCCGGAGCTGATTTAGTTTATTATAATGGTTATCTTTATCATACTAGAGGCAACAACTCCGCTTCTTTTTATCGTTATAACATTAGTGCTAATTCTTGGCAGACATTAAATTCAGCACCAGGAAATTTAAATGATGATACTAAAGGAACAGTGGCAAAATTCTTAACTAATGATTATATTTATTTCTTTCAGGGCGGTGGATCAAGAAGTTTATATCGTTACGATTTAACTGCAGGTACTTGGACAACAATGACTAATTTAACCCCGGCAACCGTTGGTTATGGAGCAACCTTAGTTTATCCTGGTGTAGGTGATTTTATCTATGCTACTCGTGGTTACTTCACAAGAAGCTTTTGGCGGTATCAGATATCAACTGATACTTGGGATGATGCGGTAGTTACTGATTTACCAGACGATGCTGAAGCTGGTTATGGCGCTCGTTTGATCAGTGATGGTACTGATATTTATTATATTGGTGGCTCAGGGATTGCTTCAATTTTAAAATACTCGATCGTTACCAATACCTGGACAGTATTAAATTCGGTCCCTTTTTCACCTTTTTGGGGGACAGATTGCGCTTATTATTCAGGAAAAATTTACTGTCAAGCAGGCTATTACAAAAAGGATTTTTGGGAGTATAGCATTTCGGGAAACAGTTGGCGAAAATTAGCTGATTTGCAATCGTTTTATGCCTATGATATTGGTCCTTATAACGGTGGTTCTTTAGAGGTTAATCCGAACTCTGGGATTTTGTATTCTATTGCTGGTCAAAATATCTATTGGATACAACAGTATTCCATTCCTTCATATAATTATAAAGCTAATGGAGGTTGGGTGAGTGATCCGATTGATTTAACTTACGTTAGTAGTTTTTCTACTTTAACTACCAATACCCTAACTCCTTCTGATTCTTCAATCAGCATTGAAACTCGCTCGTCCGCTGATAAAATTATCTGGTCTTCTTGGCAGTCTTTGTCAGGGGGGAATATTCAGTCGCCAGCCAATCGCTATTTACAAATTAAAGTAAACTTTGCTAGCTCTTCTGATCGCAGTCAAACACCAATTTTGTATGATTTAACGGTAAATTATACTTGCGATGAAAATCCACCAAGTAATCCGGTAACATTTACTGGAAAATCACAAAAGGTTGCTGGTGTAAATTTAACGTCTGGTAGAAGTTATCGTTATCCGAATCCTTATTTTTCTTGGAGTGTGGCCGCTGATAGTGAAACTGGGGTTGCCGGTTATTATGTTTATTTTGGAACCAACTCATCAGCTGATCCCCAAACTGAGGGAAATTATCAAACAGCAGCAGAGTACACAGCAACCACAGCATTAAATCAAGCTACTTATTATTTACGGCTAAAAACAA
>CALLVF010000073.1 GCA_938010745.1 uncultured Patescibacteria group bacterium
TGCTGATACTCCAAAAAGATTTTCAATCAAGGTCTTTTTTTCTCTATTTTCAGCATACTTTTTCTCAAGAAGAAAACGAATTTTTCCTTTTAAAGATGACCCGGGAATATAAGGGATGCCTGTTTCAAAATCTTTAACCACTAAGCTATCCATCTCGCCTATCTCATAAGTATCCTGGCCTGTCCCTATATGGAGACCTGTTTGAACACTGATTTTGTATTTCTTAGTGATTGTCATGTTTTTTTGGATGATAACTTTTAATAATAACGCCATTTAAAAAATCTTTAAAAACCTGTTTTGCATTCTTAAATAAATCTTCTTTAAGATTTTCTTCCAAATTAATCTTATTTATTTTTATTATGTCATTTTCAAATTTTTCTACTTCATTTTTAATAAATTTAGTAAAATCCGCATTTCTTCTAGCAAAATAAATAAATCTCAGCTTTGCAATTTTTAGATGATAAATAGAATTTTCAAAGTCATCTAAAGTTAATTTTTCTAAAGCTTGCTTTAAAACATCAATTTGCTTTCTAACTCCTGTTTTTTCTTCAGGGATTAGATAAGCATTTTTATCTAAATTATTAATTATCTCATCATTTTTTACCACTTTACTTCCACTTAAAATTACTGTATAAAATGATCGATCACTCATTTTCCTCACCTCCTCTTCGATAAAGTAAAACCAAATTGATAATTGTTTTTAAATTTTCAAGAAACAATTGATCATCGCCAACCAAGCTTTCTCTTGGTATTGTTAATATTTTATTAAAAATATCAATAAAAAATTTATTTTTTTCTTTTTCTTCATCATCAAAGGCATCAATTAAACGATAGTAAAAATAGGCAATTTTTTGCAAAGCCACTGCCTTTTGATAATTTTCATTATCAGGCCTTTC
This sequence comes from uncultured Patescibacteria group bacterium, assembly GCA_938010745.1. Classification (GTDB taxonomy): domain Bacteria; phylum Patescibacteriota; class Microgenomatia; order UBA1406; family GWC2-37-13; genus CALLVF01. Next base: position 897 of record CALLVF010000073.1, read on the forward strand.
TAAGTAATCAGCTATTTTAAAAACCTTGTAAAAGAAGCTTGTTGAAATATAAGAAGAAGCCAAATTAAAAGCCCAGTCTTTTATTTTCTGCCAGTTGTCAACTGGTAAACTGGAGTAAAGAAAAGAAAAGCTATTTTTAGTTTTTTTGGCATTTTTTAACTCTTCCTCAACTTTCTCAGAAATTAAAAAAATTGGGTCATCAGGTTTTGCCAAAGTTGCGCCCAGCGATATCGTCAATTGCGGATTGTAACAGGTAAATTTCTTAAACTGATCATTTAAATAAATCACAAACTCAAGGATATTACTCCAAGGACCAATTAGGAAAAAATCATCTCCCCCTGAAAAAACAATATAAATTTTTTCTTTAAATCTTTGATCATCACAGATTAGATAAGATAAATAATTTTGGAAAAAAAAGTTAATTCTTCTGGCAAAATGAAGGTAATCAGTTAGCCGATAACCTCTTTCGTTGTTTTCATCTTCTCTAAATTTTAATCCTTGAGATATTATCAAAGACATATTATCAACATCACCTTTCAAATAAGCTAAAACTTTTGCTCCAGTCGACTCTTTTGCTATATCAGAAAATGATTTCTTTGGATTAACAACGCTGTAATAAATTGTTTTTGAAGGAAATGAAGAAAAATATTTTCCTCCAGTATCCATTTGTCCTTTAAGATTTAAAAATGGCTTAAGGAATAAATATTGACTATCAATATTTTTTTCATTTTCTATATCTAATATTTTTTTATTGTTAAAATCATAAGCAAAAGGTTTTTTTGAAAGAATTTTTTGAGATAGCTCTAGAAAAAGATGGCACTGAGGACAACTTTTTATCTCTTCATTATTAAAATCATCCTTTTTTGTCAATTTTGGATCACAAGGATTATCACAAAAATCACAAAGACTACTATCATCAACCTCTTGAGGTTTTAAGCCATTATTTAACTCATCAATTTGGAAAAAAATTTTTTCATCAATTTTCTTCTCATACAATTTATTATTTTGACCTGACGTTGCTTCAATAATTGATTTTTTATTAAATGGTATTGCTTGTTTAAAATTATTAATTCTTATCTGTAAACCAAAATCAACCAAGATTTTTTTATTAATTGTTGAAAAAAATGTCTCAACATTATCAAAAATTTGAGGTTTTTCAGGAAGCAAAAGACTCACATTACCCCCCCAATTATTAATCACTAACTGAGGAATTAAATTATTTTGCTTGATTAAATCAAAGGTAATGCTATCCTGGAGAACTTGAATAAAAAGCGATCTTCCTCTTAAAATTTTCCCAGCTTTTTTTGATTTAATATTAAAGATAAATTTTTGGATTCCAGCTATATCAAAACTTAAAAAATGAAATTTTTCGCCATAATAATAGATAAAAGCAAAAGCGGCAGTTAATTTAATATGATCATAAAGACTGTTAAGTTGATAAATATCGCGTCTATCTTCAGGAATATGAGTTAAAAAAATTTCAAAAAGATCATCTATATGGTAAAGAAAAGTTAAGAAATCCACTTGCTCTAAATTAAGGATATTTTTTAAAAAGAAACCTAAATTTTCATTATCGATCAACTTTCCATAATCAATTTTATTTCGATTCGGATTTAAATCACCTTCTGCTTGGGGTATTAATCTTTCAATTTCATAAAGAGCTGATATTCTGTGAAAATAATCTGGAAGCTGATTTTTTTCATCGCTGAAAATGTAAGGAAAAATATCTTTTTGATTAACCTCATAACTTGGTTTTGATTCATGCTTAAAAATATCTCTTTGGGTAGCAGCGGCTAAATTATCTGCTTTTTTTAAAATTTCCAAAATCTCTTTTTGTTCTTGTGAAAGTTCTTTCTCTATTATTTCATCTTGCCTTTCGTGGTGAAGCGAGATAATTTTTTTAACAGAATTAAAATCAGAAAAATCTTTAAAAGTTAATAAGTCTTTCCCTAAAAATTTTTTTACTCTTTCCTCACCTGGGTTAAAAAAATTAACAAATATTTCACTTAAATAACTATGATTTTCACTAATAAAGTCTTTATTTCTTTGAAGAAATTTACCAAAGTCATGAAAGAGAGCGGATAAAACTAAAATTTTCAGTTTGTTATCCATTTATAGTTTAAATTAAATTTAATTCAGTTTAACAAATTAAATTTCATTTTTCAACAAATCCTCTTTTCTCTTCATTGTCTCTTCAAAGGCCTTTTTTATCCTCCACCTTTCAATTTCCTTGTGATTGCCAGATAGTAAAACTTTAGGAACTTTCAAATTTTTAAACTCTTCCGGTCTGGTGTATTGAGGATATTCTAAAAGTCTCACTTTTTTAATTTTTTTCTCTTTTAATTTTTTCAAAATCTCATTTTTGCCAATAAGGGAAATTAAATAATCAACATCATACTCTGAAAAACTCTCCTTCTCAGTTGCTTCTTTTTCCAAAACACCAGGCACAAGTCTAACAACTGAATCAGTGATTGCCGCAGCAACAATTTCTCCTCCGGTCAAAACAAAATCACCCAATGAAACTTCCTCATCAATAAAATTTTTTACCCGCTCATCAACTCCTTCATAATGCCCGACAATAACTATCAGGTGATCTAATTTTGAGTACTCCCGTGCTTTTTCTTGATTAAAAATCTCCCCTTTTGGTGAAGTAAGAATGATTTTTTCTTTTAATTTTGAATTTTTAACTGCAACTTTTAACTTCTCTAGCGCTTTATAAACCACATCAACACGAATTATCATCCCTTTGCCTCCTCCATATACTCGATCATCAACTGAACCGCGCTTGTCATAGGCAAAATCACGAAGATTAATAATTTCAATCGAAACCAATCCTTTATCTTGAGCTTTTTTAATAATGCTTTCGGCAAAAAAAGAAGAAACCATCTGAGGAAATAAAGTTAAAATGGAGATTTTCATAAATTTCAGTTTTAATTTTTAATCTAATTGTTTATAATTATATCCTAAATAAAAATTATTGAGCCAGTAGCTTAACTGGCAGATCCGCCCGATTTTTTGGGCGGAGTTTTAATCTGTTGGTTGAGAATTCGAGTCTCTCCAGGTTCACCATTTTGGAAATCGCAGATTCGCAAGTTAAGGTTTTAGCAGCGCTCCAAGACCTCGCAAGCCTTCTAAAAGTATAATCCAAATTCGCCCAGAGCCGCCAATTCTTTAAAAAGAAGTTTGAGCCGACTTTTTTTACTATGACTAATAAATCATGCTGAGTATTTTTTGGGCGGGCGATTTTTTCTCAACTAATGCCAAGTAATTATTTTATTTCTCTTCTAACTGTGTCTGTCTAGTCAGTTTTAAAGCTCCAGACAAAACCCTCGCGATTACATGGCTTAGATTAGGAATTTTCTCCCCGCCTTTCGCGATACCGAGTTCTGAAGCCATTGCCGCGACTTCACTTTCTGCCATTTCCAATACTTTTCCTTTCATTTTCAATATTTCTTCTGTAGTAAGTTCTTGTGAAGTGGCTATCCGTGCTAATAGCAACCCAGTCAGAAGGAAAACTACCCGATCTTTATAAGAATCCTTTTCTACGGAGTCAACCGAATCTTCAGAAGAAGCATTTTCTACGCAGCCAGCTGTTTTAAGAAAATCGCTCCAAAGGTCAGTGAGCCTAGACAAAAGTTCATGACCATGACCAGCTTTTTTTATGGAGTCAGCTGTCTTAAGTGCTCGCCTTAATTCTCGAATTTCATCACGAAAATTACTATAATTTTCAGCAGCTTCTTCCCAAGCTTTATCTCTGGCTTCTGGCGAAAAAAATCCAACTGCAGGGTTTAGAAGATTTGCCAACATGTCTAAATTATAAAGCCATGTCAATTTTCTTGCTGCTTCTATAAGCTGCCTTTTCATTTCCGGATTCATTGATCTTTCTTTCATATTATCACCTTCTCTCTTTTAAAATTTGTAAATAATTTATTATAACAAGTTGAGTATATCAAATTTTCCTTATTTACACAATTTCAAATTTAATGATTTTTCCCTTATTTAATCTTGTAAAAGTTTTCAATAAAATCGGTATTTGCCTAGTGGGCCAAAAATGAAATCTGAGATTCATTATCAGCTAAAATTCCGGTAATCCCTCCCACAATTCCACAAATTGCAATAGTTATCAAAAAATATTCTGATTTAAAGTGATGTGCTTTTTCGATGGTTTTGTTTTTAAAAAAACTCATTGATCCTCTTATTATTTCACCGCAAAAATAGTTATGAGGTAAAACAAATATTTTCATTCACCTCAAAGGTCAATAATGCAAGAAAATCGAAAAAGCAAATTTTTTAATATTTCACTATTTTGAGCTTTTTTAATAATGCTCTCGGCAAAAAAAAGAAGAAACCATCTGAGGAAATAAAGTTAAAATGGAGATTTTCATTTTTTTCAAAGTGAGCCCGGAGAGACTCGAACTCTCAACCAACAGCTTAAAAGGCTGCTGCTCTGCCAGTTGAGCTACGGGCCCAGATTTGATTTTTAATAAAACTTCTTCCTCGATATGACTTTAAGTATTTTTCTCTTTTTATTGCTTCATCACGGGTTTTAAATTTTTCATTATAAACCAATATCCACTTGCCTTTGTTTTTATAAGTAAACCTTTCTTTTTAACTGGTAATTCACCATTATGTCTTTTTAGCCTTTTTTCTAAATCTGCTGTTTGCCCAATATATATTTTATTACTTAGTTCATTTTTTATAACATAAACATAAAACATAATCTTGTTTTTAGTTTGACTTTAACAGCTTAAAAGTCCGCCCAAAAAATTGGGCGGATCTGCCAGTTGAGCTACGGGACCAAGTTAATATCTATTATTATAGCTTAAAATTCTATAAAAACTAACAAAAAAAGACAAGTTTAAAAATCCTTGAAAAAATCTATACTTAAATATATACTTAAATATATACTTATGAACGATCAATTTATAACCACTACCGAACTTAGAGAACAGTCATCTAAATTAATAAAGGCCCTTTTTTCCGGAAAGGGAGTAAATCTAATTTACCGCTCAAGAGTAATCGCTCAGATCAACCCCGTTTCTTTTTCCGAAAAAATAATCGATAACCCAGTCGAATTAGAAAATCTTTTTTTTGCTCTTAAATCAAAAAAAATCATTCCTAAAGAAAAAAGAAAAGAAATGTATAAAAAACATTTAAAGCAAAAATATGGCAAGAATCTTTCTTGATACTAATTTTTTTATAGACCTAATTGAAAAAAGAAGAGAAATTCCATTTAAAAAATTTAAATCTCACTCCCTATTTTTATCTATCCTAACTTTACATATCTATATTTATCTTTATAAAATTAAGCTTCCTAATAAAAAAATTGATAAACTCTTGGATTATTTTAATATTGTTGCCCTCGATGAAAAGGTTTTTCTTCCCTCCTTCAAAGGACCATTTTCTGACTTTGAAGACAATATTCAACTTCACTCAGCGGCAGTTTCTGAATGTAATCTCTATCTTACTGGCGACAAAAAAATTCTTAAGTTAAAATATTTTGGTAAAACAAAAATTATTGAAAATTTAGATGAATTATCAACATGAAATTTTTTATCGGTCTTGGCAACCCAGGAGAAAAATACCAAAACAATCGCCATAATGTGGGAAAGTCATTTATTGATTATTTTATTAGTAAGTTAACGAGTTGGCGGATTAACGAGTTGAAAGAAAAAAACAAATTAATAGCAAAGATTTTTAAAAACA
>CALLVF010000074.1 GCA_938010745.1 uncultured Patescibacteria group bacterium
ATGAAAAATTTATCCTAAATATTTATCATTGTTTTATTTTCATTAATTATTCTTACTTTATCAATAACCTTTTCACAAAAAAACAGAGATTTGGAGGATTCAAAATAAAAAAAGCAAATTTTCTCACAGTAGTAGCTTTGCTTTGTTTAACATTATTTTTCTTAACCCAAATGTATTCTCAGACTGGTACCAAACCATTACAGATTAAACCATTAGAAGTCTCTAAGCTACATAATTCTTTGATTAAAGAATTTTTTGGTTCTTATGTTTTTAAACATTCAAAAAAGGGCGAAATAATTTCTGAACAGCAATTTTATAAAATAATCAGTCAATTTTTAAACGAAAAAGGTTATATGCAAATTTTCAGTAGTGAAGAGGCAATCAAATTTGCCAAAAGCCCCATCGAAGGCATTAAATCAAAAATCAAATCTGAAAATCTAAGAAATCTGATAATTAAGAGTTTAGAAATGTCTAAGAGTGCAATAAGCAAGATTGATAAAAACGAGGTTGATAAACTATATAAGAACAGTCGGTTATCAGCTGAAGATGTTCAAATTATTGAGATATACAACAAAATGTTAGATGAATGTCAAAAGTTTTATTCTTCACCGGAATGGCAAAAAATATGGGATAAATACAAGCAGTGGTGTTATCCCAATGATCAAGGGGATTCACAAACACTAATAAAAGCTAAATGGTGGCAAATAGTTTTATCTGATGCGGCCGGTGCAGCAATTGGGGCCGTGGTAGGGGCTAATCCAGGAACTTGTGTTGGAGCTGCTACAACACTTTCCACTTTGGTTGCAAAATATGCTGATAAACCAACTAGTGAACAATAAAGGTGAGGTCTAATATGAAACGATTGATTCCTTTATCAACTTTAATTCTGTTAATTATTCTTACTTCATCTAACACCTTTCCACAAGAAAGCAAAAATAATAAGAATAAAGATACTACCAGGAATAATAAAGAAATAGGAATTAACGACATGGAAATTGTTGGTTTAGGTTTTGAAAAAGATAAAAAAAGCACTGTTGAACCTATTGCAGGTGCAAAGTTGACCATGATATTGAGTTCCTCAAAAAGTGGTACAATAACCACTGGACAAAAAGGAACTTTTGGGATTCATTTTTCTAACTTAGATGAAGTTCAAGGAAAAAATAATTCAACAATCACACTGAAAATAACCATTACTCCACCAATGGGCTTTAAATATCAGTTTAACGAAAATAATTTAGAGCTAGTTCTTAAAAAATCTGAAGGTCCTTATTATGAGTTTACATTGCTATTTCAACCAAAAGCTGACTCAGAATTTGGAAATTTTTTAATAAAACCTAACAAGAATTTTTCTATTATGGTCCCGGACACAACAAAGAAAGGTGCAAAGCAAGGAAAAGGCTCAGCTGTTAAAACTGGCGATAGCTACCAAGGCGAGGTTATGCATTTTTAATAAATTATTTAGGAGGATTAAAAATGAAAAAAATGACTTTTGTAAAATTTTCAATTTTGTTTTGCCTTACATTCTTATTTGCATTTCAAATGTCTGCACAAGAAAGCAAGAATAAGGACACTACAAAGCCAAAGGAACCCAAAAAAGCACTCGACGCTTTTATAAGTTCAACAACAAAATCAGCTAATAAAAGTGAACCTGTTCCCGGTGCTGAAATTACAGTTGAACAATTGCCGGGTCCGACTAACATTAAAAGTGCTGGGGGTGGCGAGTCTGGTCCTGCTGAAAAAAATCAGTTTGATGTAATTTTCAAAAGTGGTGCAAAGTATTATACAAATGATAAAGGTGAGTTTACTATTAACCTTTCATCAGAACAATTTAATAAGCTTCCAAACGAGATTACGCTTAAGTTTACTATAAAACCGAAAGACCCCAAAAAGTATAATAGCGAAACCAATGTAGTTACAGTAAAAGTATTAAAACCACAAAAACCAACTTTGATTTTTGTTGTTACTTACATCAAAAGCGATACAAAAACAAATAAAGGCACTTTTGCTGTGAGTTCAAAAGCTCAGACATAATCTGGAAAGTTCTTTTTAGACGCGGCAAGTGAAATTTGACTTCTTTGCCGGGAAAAATTATTAAGTAGAAAGAGGATAAAGATGAAAAAGAATTTACCAGTTTTAGTTTTCATGCTAATATTTCAATTTGTTATTTATGCGCAAGAATCAAATTTTAACTTTGGTTCAAAGATTAATTTTGGTGGAACTTTTAATTCATTTTCAACTGCTGATGGTGAGGATGCAAATTTAGAGCTTTTATTTAGTTTTTTTGGAAATGCAAATTATGAATCAAGCAATTTTAATTTTGATTCAGACATATTTATTCAGTATGGACAATTAGTAAGAAAAAACTCATTACCGCAAAAAACGCAAGATCAACTAATTTTCAATCTCACACCATCATTTCGAATTTACAATACTCCTTCTATTCGATTATTCTGGCAGGCAAAAGGAGAAACACAACTACGCAAAGGTTATATTGATGAACAAGAAA
>CALLVF010000075.1 GCA_938010745.1 uncultured Patescibacteria group bacterium
AAGATATTATAAATTGTATATTTGTTAATTTTAAATTTTAAAAATGGGAGTTTTATTGTTGTTTTTCTTCTTGACATACAATTTAAAATTATACATTATCATATGATTTGAAGATTTATTCTTCCTTGGTTATCTACTTGATATACGCGAACATTTACTTTTTGACCCACACTAACAACTCGTCTAGGATCTCGAATAAAACCTTTTCCCATTTTGGAAATATGTACTAAACCTTCTTTTCCTGGAAAAATCTCAACAAAAGCACCAAAAGGCAGGATTTTTTTGACTGTTCCTTCAAATTCTTGACCTACGCAAATTTCCTTTGTAATATTTTCTATAGTAGAAACAGCATCATTGACCTTATCTTTTTCGATTCCACTAACGATAACTCTACCATTTTCATCAATATTTATGTCTACTCCAGTTCTACTAATTAAAGCTCTTATATTTTTACCACCTGGCCCAATAATTTCACCTATTTTTTCAAGAGGTGGAGTTAAAACTACCACTTTCGGAGCATATTTTGAAAGTTGACTTCTTGGCTCTTTAATAGCTTTTTTCATTTCATTTAAAATATAAATTCTTGCTTCTTTAGCTTTTTTTAATGTTTCAGTAATCATCTGGTTAGTTAAACCATCATTTTTTACATCAAGCTGAATTGCCGTTATTCCTTTTTCAGTACCTGCAATTTTAAAATCCATTTCCCCAGAAAAATCTTCAATACCGGCAATATCAGTCAAAATAAGATATTCATCGTCATTTTTACTAATAAGGCCCATAGCAATTCCTGCGACGGGTGCTTTTATAGGAACACCTGCATCCATTAATGCTAAAGATGAACCGCAGGTTGACGCCATTGAAGTTGAACCATTGGATGAAAGAACTTCAGAGACCACCCGAATTGTATAAGGAAAATCTTTTTCAGATGGCAAAACTGGTTCTAATGCTTTTTCCGCTAATGCTCCATGACCTATTTCCCTCCTTGATGGCCATCCAAGACGGCCTGTTTCTCCAACAGAGTATGGAGGCATATAATAATGATGAATGTAACGCTTTGCCTCCTCACCTTCAGGACCTTCAATTAATTGCTCTAAACTTGGAGCCCCCAAAGTAACAATTGACATCACTTGTGTATCACCACGGGAAAATAATGCAGAACCATGAGTTCTTGGTAAAATAGAGACTTGAGAAAATATCGGTCTAATTTCATCTAATCCTCTCCCATCAATTCTTTTTCTTTCGGTTATTATTTTCTCCCTTATTTTTTCTTTTGTAAGATGATCGACTGCTTGAATTATTGATTTCCGATCATATTCATGATTCAATTTTTCCATTAATTCATCGATAACTATTTGAAGCGCTTCCCCATCATCAAATTCTTTTTCTGCTTTAGTTAAGATTAGCTGTTCAATGTGTTTATTAAAATCTTCTTTTATAACATTTAAAAGTTTTTTGTCAAATGAAAATTCTTCTATTTTTTCTTTTTTAACATTTGCTTTTTTTGCGAATCTTTCAATAAATTCAATGATTTTTTTATTCTCTTCTTTTGCTATTTTTATTGCCTGACTTAATTGATCTTCTGCTAACTCTTCAGCTTTTGTTTCAATCATTACTACTTTATCTTTCGTTGATGAAACTATTAAATCTAAAATTGAATATTTTTGCTCATCATCGTTTGGGTTTATTAAAAATGAACAACTACTATCATTTTTCACATAGCCAACTCTTATGGTAGAAATTGGTCCCTTCCATGGAATTGGCGAAAGTTGTAAAGCAGCTGAGGTAGCGATAGCAGAAACTATTTCTGGAGAATTAATTCCATCAACTGAAAGAAGAGTTATTACAATTTGAACTTCCTTTTGAAAATTTTTAGGAAAAAGAGGGCGTATAGATCTATCAATCATTCTAGCTTTTAAAATTGCCTCATCTGAAGGCCTTCCTTCTCTTTTAACCCAACGTGAACCCTTAATCCTTCCTCCAGCGTAAAGCTTTTCTACATACTCAACTGATAAAGGTAAGTAATCTACGTCTTTTTTGTCATTGTCAACAGTCACAGTTACCAGTACGCAAGTGTCACCAAATCGAGCAAAAACCGATGAAGTAGCTACTTTTGCCAATTTTCCAGTTTGAAGTGTTAGCTTTTGACTGTTTAAATCAATCGAATCTTCAATTATACTCATTTTAGTTATTTTTTTAATCCTAACTCTTTTGCTAATTTTTGATATCTTTTTTCATCTAATCTTTGCAAATAATTCAAAATTCTTCTTCTTTTGGCAATAACTTTAAGAAGTCCGCGCCTTGAATGGTTATCTTTTTTATTTTCTTCTAAGTGCTTTGTTAATTTTTTAATTTTTAAGGTTAAAAGAGCTGCTTGCACCTCCGGAGAACCGGTATCACCTTTTTTAAGGGCAAATTTGTTAATAATCTCTTGCTTGCTGTCTGTTAAAGTAATCATAAGTTTAAATTATAATAGAAATAAATGAAACTTGCAAGGGTGATTATTTTAAGTTTAATCACTGGAGCGTTTATTTTATTTGTTTCCCCTGATAATTGGTTAATTATTTTCGTTTTAATTTCTTTAGTAAGCTTACTAATTTCTTCAATAGTTAGTATTTTTTTTTCGAAAAAAAATACTGTTGTTTCCTTTTTAGCAACATTTATTTTAATGACACTTTTGGCGTTTGACTCGTTTGATATAATTAATCTACTTTTAGCCATAAGTCTAGTTTTAGGTATCATTATTTTACTCTAAGTATGGAAAAATATTTTTATATCACTACAACTGCCCCTTATGTTAATGCTAATCCACATCTTGGTTTTGCGTTAGAAATTGTTCAAGCTGATTGCATAGCTCGCTTTAAGAAACTTTCAGGTTTTAATGTTGCTTTTGGCTTTGGCACTGATGAGCATGGACTAAAAATCTACCGTCGCGCTTTGGATGAAAAAAAAGATCCCCAAAAATATTGCGATGAGTATGCCAAAAAATTTGAAAATCTTAAAACTGCTTTAAATCTAAGCACAACTCACTTTATTCGTACAACTAATCCACACCATGTAAAAGCAGCACAGGAATTTTGGAAACTCTGTCTTAAAAATGGTGATATTTACAAAAAAAATTACCAAGTTAAATATTGTGTTGGTTGCGAATTGGAAAAAACTGACTCTGAATTAACTAACAATCGCTGCCCTTTGCATCCTAACCTTAAGATTGAAATCTATGAGGAAGAAAATTATTTTTTTAGATTTTCCAGATATCAAGAAAGACTTTTAAAATTTTACCAAGAAAACCCTAATTTTATTCTTCCAAAAGAAAAATTTAACGAAATAAAAAATTTCGTCAAAAATGGACTGAAAGATTTTAGTATCTCACGAATAAAAGAAAAAATGCCTTGGGGAATAGAAGTGCCGGGAGATTCAAAACATGTAATGTATGTTTGGTTTGATGCTCTTGTATTTTACATCTCAAATTTAGGATGGCCTATTAATCAAAAAGAATTTAAAAAATGGTGGCCAGGTTTTCAAGTTGCTGGTAAGGATAATTTAAGACAACAAACTGCTATTTGGCAAGCGATGCTTATGTCAGCTAATCTACCTAATAGTAAACAAATTTTCATTCATGGATTTGTTACGGTTAATGGTCAAAGAATGAGTAAAAGTCTTGGTAACATAACCGATCCTTTCACTTTAACAAAAAAATACGGGACTGATGCTGTTAGATATTATCTTCTGCGAGAAATTCCATCTTTCGATGATGGCGATTATTCAGAAAATCGTATGAAGGAAATTTATCGGACAGAACTAGCTAATGAATTAGGAAATCTTGTTTTGAGGTTAACAAAACTTTGCGAACAAGATAATTTATCATTTAAGATGGAAACCGCCAATAAATTGGATAAGAAAACAATTGAGTTATTTAATGAATTTCAATTTAATCTAATTCTTGAGAAAATTTGGAGAAAAATAAAATCACTAAATAAACAAATAGACCAATTTGCCCCTTGGAATAAAAAATCTTCCCAAAGGAGAAATTTTCTTCTTAGCTCAATTCAACAGTTGAATTCAATAGCTTTTGAATTGCAGCCTTTTTTACCACAAACAGCAGATAAAATAAAAAAAGCTATTTCAGGTAAAATAAAAAAAATTGACCCTCTTTTTCCGCCGTTAATTAATTATTAAGAGCTCGCTAAAATATACTTTTATGAACATTTATTTATTTAAAAATAGAAAACTGCTTATTTTTCTATCACTGCTGCTTTTGTTTTTTTCTATATTGATTTTTCTATTTTATGATTTACCTTCTCCATACAATTTAAAAGATTACAAGAGTATCCCCGTCTCTACTCATATATTGGATAGAAACGGCAAGCTGCTCTATGAAATTTATCGAGAACAGAATCGCACGCCTGTCAAGTTAAAAGATTTGCCTCCCTACATTGCCCAAGCAACTATTGCTATTGAAGATAAGGATTTTTACAAACATGGAGGAATTTCTATAATTGGTGGAGTGGGACGTGCTGTAAAGGATATGATTTTAACAAAAAAATTGCAAGGAGGATCAACAATTACTCAACAGTTAGTTAAATCATCTCTTCTTACACCCGAACGAACCCTGAAAAGAAAAGTAAGAGAAATTGTATTAGCAATTTGGACTGAGAGAATATTTTCAAAAGATGAAATTCTTGAATTGTATTTAAATCAGGTACCATATGGAGGTGCAACCTATGGTATTGAGGAGGCTGCCAAAAAATATTTCGGTAAAAAAGCAGTTAATTTAACCTTGGCTGAAGCAGCATTTCTTGCAGGTCTACCACAAGCGCCCAGTTTCTACTCCCCATATAATAATCTTAACTTAGCAAAGAAAAGAAGAAATGACGTTTTAAAAGCAATGTACCAACAAAAATACATAGATAAAAAAACATTAGAAACTACAATTAAACAAGAATTAGAAATAAAACCACCAACCCAATCTATAAAGGCTCCTCATTTTGTCTTTTATGTCAAACAACAACTTGAGGAGAAATATGACATTAAAACTGTGGAAGAAGGTGGATTAGAAGTTTATACTACCCTTGACTTGGATATTCAAGAAGAAGCAGAGAAGATTCTAAAAGAAGAGCTAGAAAAAATAAAAAGCCTTAAAGTAAGTAATGGAGCAATACTAGTCACTAGACCACCAACTGGAGAAATTTTAACAATGGTTGGTTCAGTTGATTTTTTTGCCAGCCAAAGTGGTGCTTTTAATGTGACAACTGCCCTTCGTCAACCAGGATCAGCAATAAAACCGATAAACTATGCTATTGGCCTTGAGCGAAAATTAGTTACCCCAGCAACTATATTTCTTGACATTCCAACTTGCTTTACAGCCCCCGGTCAACCTTCAGCCTATTGTCCACAAAATTATGACGGTAAATTTCATGGACCTGTTCAGTTGCGATTTGCATTAGGCAACTCTTACAACATCCCAGCGGTAAAAATGTTAGCCTTAAATGGAGTTGAAAATTTTATTGCCTCAGCTTCCGCCTTTACCATCTCAACATTTTCTGATCCAAAAAAATATGGTTTATCTTTAACTTTAGGTGGTGGAGAAGTAAAAATGACCGAACTAGCACAGGCCTTTTCTACTTTTGCTAATCGAGGAAAACCAAAAAAACTGGTATCAATTCTTAAAATAAAAGACAAACTAGGTAAAACAATCTATGAATTCAAAGATCCAAATTTTGTAAGGGAAATTAAAAAACCGCTCGCCCCCCCCAATTTTCTAGCAATACAAGGCAAAAAAGCTATCTCCAGTGAAACTGCTTTTCTCATTTCTCATATTCTTCTTGACAACAATGCTAGAACTGCTGCTTTTGGACCTTCTTCCTTTCTTGTTATTCCCAATCATGCTGTTTCTGTTAAAACTGGGACGACGGATGATAAAAAGGATAACTGGACAATTGGTTTCACTCCGAATTTTTTAACGGTTGTTTGGGTGGGAAATAATGATGGTAGTCCAATGCATCCTTATCTAACCTCAGGAATAACCGGAGCCGCACCAATTTGGAACCGGGTGATGAGTTATGTGTTAAAAAATCAACCTGACCTTTGGCCTATAAAACCAGAAAATGTTATTGGTAAACAAGTTTGCTGGGACAGTGGTGATTTAATGGTTAAAAGGGAGGATGGAAGCGAAAGTTGCCAATCACGATTTGAATATTTCATCAAAGAAACTGAAACAAAAGAAAAATATATCAACAGAATGATTGTCCCGGTTACCAAAGATGATAAACTAGCACCTGCCAACTGGCCAGATGTGGAACTGAAAGAAAAAACAATAATTAAAGATATGTTTGGTATGTATTGTTTAGATTGTAATCACGATAACGAAATTCCTCAAGTAATCAAGCTATAAATTATTTTTGAAGTAAATTTAAAAAAGGAGCAACCAAAAGAAAAAAGATCCCTACCAAAAAATCCGAAATCAAATTACCAGCCAACTCAAAAGGCTCAGTTTCAGACATATCAACTATTTTAAAATGATAAACTATCAGCAATCAAATTACAAAAATTTAAAATAAGACTGTTAACTCCTTTTTCAAAAAATCTTGGCTAATCTTTAAATTTTTAATTATTGTTTTTGCTTGATTTTTACCTTTTACTAGCAAATTGATTATTCAAATCTTTACTCCCCTTTAATTATTGCCTCCTTAAAACAACCACGCCTCACTAACGGATGATCAAAATTTTCTAATTTACTATAGGTAAAATTACCAACAATTTTATCTATTAGCTTTATAAGAAAATTTTACCCAATTTCTGAAAAAGTTTATTTAATCTTTCAAATTTTTTAATCCTGATCAAAAGCGTTTTATCAATTTATCAATCATATTAAATTATTTTGTTATAATTTTATCATTATGATCGCCTTAATCCAAAGAGTTACTTCAGGAAAAGTTAAAACTAAAGGGAAAATATACTCCCAAATTGGAAAAGGTTATTTAATTTTAGTTGGTTTTTGCGAAAATGACAGCGAAGTAGATGTAATAAAAATGGCGGGAAAAATCGCCAATTTACGAATCATGGCAGATGAGCAAGGAAAAATGAATTTAAATATCTCCCAAGCAAAAGGTGAAATTTTAGTTGTTTCTCAATTTACTTTATGCGCTGATACCTCTCAACGACGCCCTTCTTTTATTAAAGCTTTAAATGAATCGCAGGCAGAAAAACTCTATAAACTCTTGATTAATAAACTACAAGAAAAAAATATTCCAACAAAATCTGGAAAATTTGGTCACTATATGGAAGTTGAGATCATCAACGATGGACCGACGACAATTATTTTAAATTCTCAAAATCAAAATTTCTAAACTCTATAATTGTAAAATAAAAATAATTAACAAATTTTTCAATAGTTTTATTGGGATAAATAATCTGATAAATAATCTTATGAGAAAAAGAGTCTTATCAGGGATCAGAGCAACAGGGAGATTGCATTTAGGTAATTACCTGGGAGCTGTTAAAGGAATGATTGAACTCCAAAATAATCCTTCATACCAATGTCTTTATATGGTAGCTGATGCCCATACTATAACAACTCCCTATGATCCAAAACAACTTTCTGATAACAGAAAAGAAATTATTATTGACTATCTCGCCTCCGGACTTGACCCGCAAAAATCAATTTTATTTATTCAATCTCAAATTCCTGAACATTTCGAACTAACTTATTATTTTTCCTCAATTGTGACAATTGCCCGGATGCAGCATCTACCCACCTATAAAGAAAAAGTTAAACAATATCCACAAAACAACACCATGGCTCTTTTAAACTATCCAATTTTAATGGCAGCTGATATTTTAGTCTATAAAGCTAATTTAGTTCCTGTAGGTGCAGATCAAGAACCTCATCTTGAAGTCGCCCGAGAAATTGGAAGAAAAATGAATCAACTATTTAAAACTGATTTCCCTGAACCAATTCGTTTTGCCACCAAAGGAGAATACATACCTTCTTTAAAAGGGGAGGGAAAGATGAGTAAATCAGTTGAAGGAAGTTATATTAACTTAACAGATAGTTTTGATGAGATAAGAAAAAAAATAAGAAGCATACCAACAGCAACCACAGCCGGAGGACCGCTTATTGGTGGATTAAAAACTTTATTTATTTTGGGACAAATCTTTTTGTCTTCAACCGATTATCAAAATTTTAAAAATCAATACAATCAAGGAAACTTACAGTTTTCCCAAATGAAAGACACTTTAGCTCAAGTAATATACGAAGAACTAAAATCTTTTCAAGAAAGAAGAAAAGAAATTGAAAAAAATGAGGATTATGTTAATGAAGTCATAAAAGAGGGAGCAATCCGTGCCCGAGAAATCGCCTCGCAAACATTGAAAGAGGTGAAAGAGAAAATGGGCTTTTAAAAATCTTCTTCATTTAAACTTTAAATTTTTTTTCCATTGACTAATTGTCAATCCTTTTTTATCCTTTTCCGAAAGGATTGCCTTTTCTTTGTATTGATCAAAAATTTTTTTAATCATTATGTCACAATAGCTCCAGTTAATATCCTCAGCTAATGGATAAATTCCAACCTCCCCTTGAGGATTGTAAATTTCAGTAGCAAAATATTCAATCGTTGATTCTTTTAAATAAAAATTTCCATGAGCAAATCCAGGAGGTATCCAAATCCACTGATCATATTCATCAATCCAACTTGATGGCATTTGGTAACCTCCAATAAAACCAAAAGTTTTAGATTCTTTTCTTAAATCGAGAAAGAAATCAATCATTTCGCCAACCACAGTTCTTACCAATTTTCCCATCGGAGGATCATATTGAAGATGAAAACCGCGAAGAACGTTTTTTTTTGAATGACTTTCCATTACCTGTTTTATCCTCAATTGAGGAATTATCTGCTCCAATTGGGCAAAACGGTAAGTCTCCGTAAAGTATCCCCGTTTATCAGTAAAACGAGAAAAACGAATCACTTTTACTTCGGGAAAAACTAAAGATTCAATTTCAAGAATTTTCATAATCGGTAAAGCAAACTATGTTAAATTAATTCTTTTAATTACTGCATATTTGCTGTCAAAATAGTGCTAGGGGTGGGATTTGAACCCACGACACGTCGCTTATGAAACGACTGCTCTGCCACTGAGCTACCCTAGCATTTCTAATAAGTATCAGTAAATAAAATAACTGCTATACCAAATAATTTATTATGACTTTCTTGTTATAATTATACAATGAGCAACAACAAAATTGAATTTTCAATAATTATTGTCTCTTACAATACAAAAAAAATAACAAAAGATTGTTTAAATTCAATTTTTAAATCACTTCAAAATTCAAAGATAAATTATGAAGTTATCGTAGTTGATAATAATTCCACTGATGGATCAAGGTATATGATTAAAAAAATGCAAAATTCAAAAACAATACATGAAAATTCCCAATTAAAATTCAAAATTATTTTAAATAAAAAAAATTTAGGATTTGCCCTAGCCAATAACCAAGCTATTAAAATTGCCAGAGGTAAATATCTTCTTTTCCTTAACTCAGATATTTTGGTATTAAATAACGCTATCGAAAAATTGTTAAAGTTTTATAAACAGAAGGAAAAAATGATAAACTTTTTAGGGGGGAAACTTTTGAACAAAGATTTGACACCTCAGCCCTCGTGTGGCCCTATGTATTCTTTACCTATGGTTTTTTTCCATCTTTTCCTAAAAGGCGACTATTGGGGGTTAACTCGTTATTCGCCAAATGACGTAAAGGAAGTTGATTGGGTATCAGGCGCTTGTATTTTGACAAAAAAAAAGTTTATGGAAAAGCTTGGTGGATTTGATGAAAATATTTTTATGTATATGGATGAAATTGATCTTTTTTATCGGGCTAAAAAAGCTGGATATCGAATTTTTTTTTATCCCCATGCTAAATTCATCCACCTTGGAAGCGCCTCAAGCGCTGGTCGCTCATTTCCCATTCTTCAAGTGTATAATGGATTAATTTATTTTTACAAAAAACACTATAACTCTCCAATATATCTTTTTTTTCTCAAGTTTATGTTAAAATTTAAAGCAATAGTGGCAATATTTATTGGCAAAATACTAAAAAATAAATATCTAACAGAAACTTATGAAAAAGCTTTTCAGATTACTTCAATGGCTTGATAACAATCTACTAAAAATACTTTTAGGTATTTTTATTTTTCTTATTCCTCTTTACCCAAAAATACCATTAAAAATGGTAAATTACACCTATATTGCCATTCGTTTAGAAGATATTTATTTTGCCTTTCTTGTTTTAATTTACGTAATACATCTATTGAGAAAAAAAATAGCAATTGATAAAAAATTTTTTCTACTTTTCTTTTTGTATTGGCTTGCAGTTTTCGTTTCATCCATTTGGGCAATTTATATCGGTAAAACTGTAGAATTCAAACACTTAGCTTTCTTGCATTCGCTGCGAAGAATTGAGTATATGTCTGTTTTTTTCATTGCTGTCTCTGTGGTTAAAAATAAAAAAGATTTTTTCTTTTATTTGTCTTTGGTTTGTTTCGCTTTATTTTTTGTAAATCTTTATGGGATTGGTCAAAAATTTTTAGGCTGGCCAGCAGTTCAGACCATGAATCCTGAATATGCCAAAGGCTATCTACTTTATCTTACTCCAGAAGCAAGAATTTCTTCCACTTTTGCTGGTCATTATGATTTAGCTGCCTATCTTGTTTTTCTTATTCCTCTTATTTGGGGATTTTACTTTGCTCGGCAAAATATTTATTACATTTTTCTTTTCGCTATATCTTTATTAACACTGGTCTTAACTGCCTCAAGGATTTCTTATGGAGCTTATGTTCTCTCAACTTTTGCCTTTCTTTTATTCATGAGAAAATTTAAAGCTTTATTTTTGGTATTAATTCTAACAACTGTTCTTACTTTATCATCGCAAAATCTTACTTCACGTTTCAAAAGAACATTTCAAGTAAAACAAATCTTTGTTAATCAATCAACCGGCCAAGTTATACTTCCCCAGAAAATAACTACGAAGGAGCTACCAGCGGGAACTTTTTATTTAGGTACTATTCCAGAAAGCGGTGAACATAAAAAAATTTCTTCTGATCAAGAAAAATTACTCAAAGAACAACTGATTGAAGAAATAAGAAAAGAAACTTCAAAAAAGGGAAAAAAATTAACTATTAAAGAAGAGGAATTTTTAATTGCCTCATTATCTTCTCGTCTTAAACCGATAAATACGGTAGTCTCCGATATTTCTTTTGCCACACGCCTTCAAGTAGAATGGCCAAGAGCGATTAAGGCTTTTTTAAAAAATCCCCTTTTAGGTTCTGGACCTTCGTCAATCACTGAAGCTACTGACAATGATTATCTGCGCTCTTTAGGCGAAGTTGGTCTTTTGGGGACAGTTCTACTGACAGTAATCTTTTATAATCTTGTTGCAAAAATAATTGACTCTATTAAAAAAATGAAGCAATCTGATAAACCAATTTATATTGCCTTCATTTTTGGGCTTTTTGCTCTTTTAGTTAATGCTTTATATATTGATGTTTTTGAAGCATCAAAGGTGGCTTTTCAATTCTGGCTAATTAGTGGATTGTTTATTGGCTCTCTCAGTTACTATGAAAAAGGCTGATTTTATTATATTAATTAC
>CALLVF010000076.1 GCA_938010745.1 uncultured Patescibacteria group bacterium
GAAAAATGCCCCATTATGGATACCTGGTGGCAGACAGAAACAGGAATGTTCATCCTTACTCCTTTGCCTTCAGTAGCACTTAAACCAGGCAGTTGTTTTAAACCATTTTTTGGGATTGTTGCTGATGTGGTCGATGATAAAGGAAACTCCCTTCCACCAAATACTCAAGGATATCTGGTTATCAAAACTCCCTGGCCGGCTATACTTTTGGATGTTTATGGCAATCCGCAAAAATATAGGGAAACATATTTTGAAAAAATAAATCCTAAATCCGAAATCCTAAACTCTAAACAAATTCCCAATTCCAATGATCAAAATTCAAAACAAGAAAATGCGATAGATAGTGCGAGTGAAGAGACTTCCCCAGAAGCGGATGGCGATATTCACAGCCAAGCCTCACAGGAGAAAAGGGATCGCAAGCGACAGAATCTACCGCAACGATTCGAAAATTTTTTATATTTTACTGGTGATTCGGCAAAAATTGATGAGGAGGGATATTTTTGGATTGTGGGAAGAAATGATGATGTTATTAAGGTGTCAGGACATAGATTAGGATCAGCAGAAATTGAACATGCAATCGTTTCTCACCCCTCAGTTGCTGAAGCCGCTGTTATTGGGAAAACACACCAAATTAAAGGCGAGTCAATTAAAGCCTTTGTTATTTTAAAAATTGACAAAAAACCTAGCGAGGAACTTAAAAAAGAAATCAATAATCTTGTCCGCCAGCAAATTGGGCCAATTGCCAACCTTGATGAGATAGAATTTGTTGAAAAACTCCCCAAGACAAGATCAGGAAAAATTATGAGGCGGGTTTTAAAAGCACAAGAACTGGGTTTGCCAATTGGCGACACTTCCACTTTAGAAAACTAATCACTGACTTGTTTATTATCATCATTTTTGAAAATTAAAACTAACTAAAAAAAATTAAAATTTAGTCTTAAAGTTTATATTAAAATTTTTTACCTTTTTGACCAATCATGCTAAAGACTGTTGAAATTATGATAATTTTAAGCAACTCTTTTTTTTATTTTCCAAAATTCAATGGGTATAAAAATAAGAAGAGCAACAAAGATTGACCATAAAAGATAGGGAAAATCAAGAGGTTTTAGCTTAAAAACTTTTTGCAAAAAAGGCATATAAAGAAGAAATGGGTGAACAAGGAAAGGAAACAAAAATCCGGCAATAAAGATTGGTTTTTTAAGAAGATGGAAATGCTCTAGCAACAGTCGATGAGAAAGCCAAAGATCAATTAAAATAAACTGCTGTATGGCAATAATTGTTGTAAAAATAATTGTCTGCATTAAAAACTGGTGGCGAAAAATAAATGGAATTGATAGGGAAATAATTGTGAAAAAAGCAGTAATAATGCCAATATTGAAAATATAAAAAAAATCTTTTCTTTCCAAAATCGTCATTTCTCTTCTGGGTTTTTCTTTCATAACGGCTTTCTTATTAGGGGCAAAAGCTAAAGCAATTGCTGGTAAACCATCGGTGACTAAATTAATGTAGAGAAGCTGAAGAGGAGTAAGAATGGGAAGATTAAAAATAACCGCTGATAAAACATAAATTACTTCACCAATATTACATGAAAGAAGATATTTAATAGTATTTTTAATATGATTAAAAATATTTCTCCCCTCCTCAACTGCGGCAACTAATGTGGCAAAGTTATCATCTGTAATGATCACATGGGCTGTTTCTTTGGCAACATCCGTCCCCGTTATCCCCATTGCCACACCAACATCCGCTTGTTTTAAAGCTAAAGCATCATTAACGCCATCGCCAGTCACCGCCACTACCTCCCTCATCTTTTGAAATAACTTAACCAAACGATATTTATGCTCCGGTGTTGTTCGAGCAAAGACTTTTACTTTGGGAAGGATAGACAGCAACTGTTCATCGGAGTAATTATCAAGTTGTTTTCCCGTCATAATATCATCTCCTTCCTCAATAATTCCCGCCTCAATCCCTATTGCCTCAGCGGTTAAGTGGTTATCTCCGGTAATCATTACTATCTTTATACCCGCCTCTTTGGCTTTAGCAACTGCCTGAACAACTTCTTCTCTTATTGGATCTTCTAAACCAACAAAACCTAAAAATATTTGGTCTTTTTCTAAATCTTGATCTTCCCTGCTTTTGTAAGAAAAGGCAATAATCCGCAGACCCTTCCTGGCAAATTTTTCAAATTCTTTCTCAATTAAACTTTTTTTTTGAATATCCAAAGGCAAAACCTTATTACCAAAAAGGTAGTATGAACAGATCGAAAGTACTGATTCCGGCGCTCCCTTAGTAAAAACAAGAGTTTGCTTACCGTCAAAAACTTCAACAGTCATCCTTTTGGTTGTGGGATTAAAAGGTATTTCTTTTTTTAAAACCCACTTTTGCCTGACTAAATCTGGCACTAATCCCATTTTTTGAGCCATTAAAAGAAGTGCCCCTTCTGTTGCATCTCCAACAACATCAAATTTTCCATGGTCAATCTTTTCCACCAATGAGGCAGTGGAACAGAGTATTCCATTAAGAATTATTTTTGAGAATGGATGATTAGATAGAAAGGGATAATGAGGGGCTTCATAAACTTTTTCATCAACAAAAACTTTTTTCACTTGCATTTGATTAGTGGTTAAAGTACCGGTTTTATCAGTGGCAATTAAAGTAATCGATCCAAAAGTTTCAATGGCATTTAGTTTTCTAACAATCGCCTTTTTTTTCGCCATTCTCTCTACTCCGATTGCCAAAGTAATGGTCATCACCGCCGGTAAACCCTCAGGAACAGCGGCAACTGCTAGACTTATACTAAAAATAAAACTTTCAATAAAATTTTTTTCTCGAGCAAAAGAAAGAAGAAAAACAGTTAAAGAAGCAATAATCCCTATCAAACCAACTTGTTTAGTAAACAAATCAATTTTTTTCTCAAGAGGAGTCTTCACCTCCTCAATAGTGGTTAAGGTTTTTGCAATCTTGCCAAATTTAGTGTGAACTCCAGTTGCTGTCACTTGAGCAAAACCACGACCTTTGGCAACCACTGTCCCCATAAAAATTTGATTATTTTTTTCATCTTTACTATCTTTTAGTACTGGCAAAGATTCACCCGTTAATGAGGCTTCATTTACTTCAAGATTGTATGATTCAACCAAAAGGCAATCAGCTGGAATTTTCGTTCCTTCCTCAATATAAATTAAATCACCGGGGACAAGGTAGCGACTATCAATTTGCTGCTCAATACCATCTCTTATTACTCTCACTGTTGAGATAGTAATTTTTTTAAGATAAGCTAAGGCCTTTTCCGCCTTAAACTCTTGATAAACTCCAAAAAAAGCATTAAGAATAACAATAAGAAAGATAAATAGACTATCCAACTTTTCTCCAATTAAAAAAGAAATCGCCGCTGCTGCAATAAGAAGTAGAATTAAAACATTTTCAAATTGACTAAAAAAGGATTTAAGCAAAGTAAATTTTCTCACATCAGGCAATTCATTCAAACCATATTTTTTGATTCTTTCTTCAACCTCAGATGAAGTTAAACCTTTCTTTTTCATAAAAATAAATAATTATTTTCTGCTCTAATTTTTTTAAAAATTTTTTTATTATAAAATCTAAAAAAATTTTTCTTTTTTAAGAAAATATTGGTGTAATCAATAATTAAAAAACAACTCAAACAATTTAAATATTATAAATTAAATCTAAATTTTCTGCAAATTAACTTATTAAATTAACTTATTAAAACCAAAATATCATTTACAAGCAAGCACTATCAAGAAATTTCTTTTATTTTAAAATCTAATGTAAGATATTTTTTATTTTTAATTTAATAAAAAAATCACTTCAATCAAAATTTTATCAAAAATTAGAATTTTTAGGTTTTAATCAAATAATAGACATGAATAAAATATCAAAAGTTAAATAATTACTCAAGTTTGAAATAAACTAAGACTTTTTTCAAAAACTTTATCTAAAGTAAGAGTTTTATCTAATTTGAATTAGGAAAAAAGCATTTATTGTAAAATCCATTTAATTTTTACTTTTTCATTTATTCACGATCAAGTATTTTTTTAAATTTTAATTTAGCTATCAATTTTAAATTTATGAAGAATTTAAGCCTATGCTTTTGCAAACTGTAAAATCTTAACAATAATTTTAAAAAAGTAAATCTTTTCTTTTAAAAAATTAGTAACTTTCTAACTTTAGCTTAATATAGGCCTCCTTCATTGTTTCGATAATTTGATTTACAATTTTTTCCGCCTCCTTAAAACCCACTGACTTTAAATTATGGGGAAAGTAATGAAAAATTTGGTTACGTCCTAACTTCCAAGTATTCCAGATTTTATCAGCTAAATCTTTGGTGGTTTTTTCTTTAATTTTTTTGTAAATTGATCGCTCTTTTAATCGATTAATAAGATTTGGGGACATAAGTTTGCCTAAACGTAAATGGTCATTAATATAATCTAAATGAGAAATTAGACCTGTATCTTTAAAAAGCTTTTTCAAGTATCCCTCATAAGCCTTAGCAAATGGAAAAATAATAAATGAGTAGTCTTTAAATTGGTAAGCGTTATTGCTGATAATATTTTTTAATAAGTATTGACCCTCTAAAATCAAATCTTTTTGAGTAGGAGAAAGATATTGCCAAAATTCTTTGTGATTATCTTTCATATTGTATTTATTTAAGGTAATTTAAATATGTCTTTTAATTATTTAAATTATATCTTAAAAAATACCTGACTATTTAAAAATTATAATTTTTTAATTTTTATAAAAAAACAAAAAACTACAATTTTGAAAGAATTAATATTTCATTTTTAATTTGTTTTCTTTTATGTTAAAATATTTGAATGTTAAGCAAAAATCTAAAAAGAACTAACCTTGCTTCAGAAGTTATTGAAGAACTTAAAAAAGTTACCTGGCCATCAAAAAAACATACATTTCGGTTAACAATGATTGTAATTTTTTTTGCCTTGATAATCGGCCTATACGTCGGTATAATAGATATTTTCTTAACAAAAGGTTTAGAATTGATAACAAAATAAGATAATCTAGATATAGTTTTTTTATGAATACTGGCTTTTAAAAATAGATATATAATTTGTTTTATCCAAATAATGGGAGATAAAAATCAATCAGAAAAAATCGTTTCCTCATCAAATTTAAAATATCAATCAAAAGGTAAGTGGTATGTAATTCATACACAAACAGGTCATGAGGCCAGAGTTAAAGAAGCTTTGAATCAGAGAATAAAAAGCTTGGGGGTTGAAGATAAAATCTTTGAAGTTGTTATTCCCATGCGAGAAGTTACGGTAG
This sequence comes from uncultured Patescibacteria group bacterium, assembly GCA_938010745.1. GTDB lineage: Bacteria > Patescibacteriota > Microgenomatia > UBA1406 > GWC2-37-13 > CALLVF01. The sequence continues at coordinate 5,299 of CALLVF010000076.1, forward strand.
TTAAAAGAGGTAAAAAAACGAAAACAAATGAAAAAGTTTTTCCAGGATATATCCTTGTCAGAATGATTCTTGATGATAAATCATGGTTGGTTGTACGGACAACTCAAGGAGTTACTGGTTTTGTTGGCGCGGGGATAAAACCGACACCAATTTCTGAAAAAGAAGTTGAAGCAATTATGAAATTCGTTCAACAGGAGGCACCAAAATTCAAAGCGAAATTTTCTGTTGGCGAGGCAGTAAAAATTACCGAAGGCCCATTTGCTGATTTTTTGGGGACAATTGAGGCAATTGATGAGGAAAGAGGAAAGGTGAGAGTATTGGTTTCAATATTTGATAGAGAAACACCAGTTGAGCTGGATTTTTTGCAAGTGGCAAAAATTTAAATTTTAATAAATTAATTAAAAATTAAAAGTTATTAATATAATTTTCACTTGTAATTTTGACTTTTAATGTTAAAAAGTTATGGCTAAAAAAGTTAAAACCATCATTAAGTTAAATCTTCCCGCTGGTGAGGCAACTCCTGCCCCACCAGTTGGTCCAGCTTTAGGTCAGCACGGGGTGCCAATTATGGATTTTATTAAGGAGTATAATGCTCGAACCGCTAAACTTAAAGGACAAATAATACCGGCAGTAATCACTGTTTATCAAGATAGAACCTTTACTTTTATAACCAAACTTCCACCAGTTGCAGCCTTAATTAAAAAAAAGCTGAATTTACAAAAAGGCTCAGGTAAACCAAATACCGAAAAAGTTGGTAAGTTAACTAAAAAACAAGTGGAGGAAATTGCCAAAGAAAAATTGGCTGATTTAAATACTGACAATTTAAAAAAAGCCATAAAAATTGTTGAAGGAACGGCCCGATCAATGGGAGTTGAAGTGGTAAACAACTAGTATTTTTCTATACTTTAAAAGAAAATTTTATTTTTATCTAAAGCAATAATTTGGCTGTTTTTTCACTGAAAAATCAATATTAAACATTTATTTTTTTATCAGATATGGGAAAAATTCGCACGCGCATATTAGGATTAGAAGAAGTTGAGCAAAAACAAAAAGAGGAACAAAAAAAACGCGCTCAAGAAAAAAAACAAGCAAAAAAGAAAATTCGTGCGCCAGGTTTAAAAGGAGGAGAGCGGATGGTTGAGGTTGAGATAAAAGAGGAAGATTTGGCCAAGATGGAAAAAGCAAAAGAAATAATTAAAAATTCACCTGAAAAATTAACCAAGCCAAAAATCCAAGAAAAAGAAAAAAAACCAAGAAAAATTATTGCTCACAAAAGAGGAAAAAACTATCAAAAAGCCTCAAATTTAATTGACAAGAAAAAGATCTATCAACTGAAAGAGGCGATTTCCCTTTTGAAAAAAATAAAATATGCCGCTTTTGATGAATCAGTAGAACTTCACCTTAACGTTGATAAGGTTGGATTAAAGGGGGAAGTCGAATTACCTTATCCAACAGGTAAATCTCTAAAAGTGGCTATTGTTGATGAAAAAATCTTGCGCCAGATTGAGGAGGGAAAGATCGATTTTGATATTTTAATTACCCATCCATCTTTTATGCCAAAATTGGTCAAGTTTGCCAAGCTTCTAGGTCCAAAAGGTTTAATGCCCAATCCAAAAACCGGTACAATTGCTGAAAAACCTGAGGAAGTAGCCAAAAAGTTTACCAAAGGCGTTATTCGTTGGAAAACAGAGGCAAAATTTCCCCTTATTCACCAAATGATTGGCAAAATATCCGCTGATGAAAAAATATTACTCGAAAATACCTCCTCCTTTA
>CALLVF010000077.1 GCA_938010745.1 uncultured Patescibacteria group bacterium
TAAATCTGCCAAAGAAGGTTATCTTTTTCCTGATACCTATCTTATACCAAAAGAAGCAAATTCTGAAACAATTATTCGACTTCTGGAGAAAAATTTTCACAAAAAATTTAATGAAGAATTGAAACAGAAAGCATTAGAGTTAAAAAATTTAACACCTGATCAAACAGTCATTATTGCTTCTTTAGTAGAAAAAGAGGCAAGATTTGATCAAGACAGATATCTAGTTGCCAGTATTATTTTGAATAGATTAAAAATAGGAATGAAATTAGACATTGATGCCACTGTTCAATATGCTTTAGGTTATCAACCAAAAGAAAAAACTTGGTGGAAAAGAAATTTGACAAGAGAAGATCTAGAAATTGACTCACCTTACAACACTTATAAGAGTCCAGGACTTCCTCCAACAGCTATTGCTAATCCGGGACTTTCATCTATAAAGGCAGTTATATTTGCTCCGAAAACAGATTATTTTTATTACATATCCGACAAAAAAGGAAAAATTCATCCTGCAAAAACCTTAGAGGAGCATAATCAAAATATTAAACGTTATCTTCTGTAGTTCTTTTTATAACCTCTCGTGGCTTTGCGCCTTCTGCTGGTCCAACAAAACCAGCTGCTTCCAGTTGATCAAGTAGCCTTGCAGCCCTAGCATAACCAATTGATAAACGCCTTTGTAAAAGTGAAGCGGAAGCTTTATCGTATTGGATTATGATTTCTACTGCTTTATCAAATAGTGGGTCTTTATCCCCTCCATTAACAGTTATAGTTCCAGCCTTACTTGAAATAGTAATTGGCAAATTCGTTATTTCTTGAGTGTAGTTAACTTGTGGTATCTGTGTTTTCAAAAAATTGACAACATTGCTTACATCTTTTTCAGTAACAAATGGCCCTTGAATTCTTACTGGTTTAGCTTTGTCGGGGGGCAAATATAGCATATCACCTTTTCCAAGAAGCTTTTCTGCGCCTGGCATATCAATGATTACTCTTGAATCAACCATTGAAGAAACATTAAAGGCAATACGAGTAGGAATATTTGCTTTCATTAATCCTGTAATCACATCCACTGATGGTCGCTGTGTAGCTAAGACCAAATGAATACCTGTTGCTCTGGACATTTGAGCAATTCTCGTTATTAAATCTTCAGCATCACCTGGTGAAAAAATCATTAAATCTGCTAACTCATCAATGACAAAAACAATATAGGGTTTTTTTTCAACATCCGCTAATGCGTTATATCCTTCAATGTTGCGAACACCAAATTTAGCAAATTCTTTATAACGATTTTCCATTTCAGAAACAGTCCACTTTAATGCTGATATAATTTTTTCCGCTTCAACCACTACCTCAGTTAAAAGATGAGGTATACCATTATAAAGTGTTAACTCCACTCTTTTGGGATCAACTAAAATTAAACGTAACTCCTCAGGTTTGGTTCGAAAGAGTAGAGAAGTTATCCAAGAATTCAAAAGCACAGATTTTCCTGCCCCAGTAGCGCCAGCAATTAATACATGAGGCATTTTACTAATACTTGCAACCTGTGGATTACCGGAAACATCTAAACCAAGAGGTACTAGCAAAGGATCATTGTTACTGGAAAAAATTTGGTCATTTAGAAGTCTTTTTAAAGTCACGATTTCTGGGCGAGGATTGGGAATTTCAATCCCAACTAAAGATCTACCTGGAATTGGCGCTTCAATTCTCACCTGACCAGTAGTCGCTGCTAGAGCTAAAGCCAAATCATTAGCTAAAGCAGTTATACGGGATAATTTTGTACCCATAGTGATCTTTAGAGCATACTGGGTTACTGACGGCCCGTAATTTACTTCAACAACCTGAGCACGTATCCCAAAACTATCAAGAGTCTTTTCAATAATATCAGCATTTTTTTTCACATCTCCCCTCTCAGCTTCTTTTTGAGAAATATCACTAAGTAATGTTAAGGGTGGATAAATCCAAGTAGACTTATTTAATGAACTGTTAAAAGATTGAATTGGTAATGGCGTTGACCTTAAGTTTGCAATTTTTTCCTTTTCAAAAACTTTTTTTTCTAAATTTTTTTTATCTGTAATTTTTTTATCTTCAATAAATTCTTCAATTTTTTTTTCATTTTTTGTTATTAATTTTAAATTATCTTTTTCCTTTCTAAGGTGAATACTAAAAAAATAATTTTTAAACCAAAAAAATAAAGTTTTAAACAAATTAAAAATTATTATTAAAAAAACATCAACAGAGGTATCCAGAAAAAGAATAATGCCAATTAGAAAAATGACTAACAAAATAATCAATGCACCTAATAGAGAAAAATCTGCACTTAAATTTGTGATAATGAACTCACCCATAATTCCTGATTTTAAAATCCCAAGTAATGAGAAAAAAATCAATATTAAACCCAAAGTTATATTAGGTTTTACAAATTTCAATTGATTACTGTTGAAAAAATGCGCTGAAATTAAAAGGAGAATAAATGGAATAAAAATCCCAATAAAACCAAAATTGTAAGTTATTAATTTGTTAATTTTAACAAGTAATCTACCCTCTTCAAAAGGTAACAAATTCTTTAAGTAACTTATAAAAACAACTAAAGATGTGGTAAGAATTAAAAAACCAAAGATA
>CALLVF010000078.1 GCA_938010745.1 uncultured Patescibacteria group bacterium
TTATTTAGACAGCAAAATTGCAAAACAAAATCAAGAATTAATAAAAAATCGTCTTAAAAGTTATAAAGAATTTATTAAAAATATTATTAAAAAAAACAGCGTAATGGAAAAACGTTTTTTCTTTGTTATTCCTTTTTCCCCTCTTGAGTTAGGATTATCAGGAGTAAACACCAGTGAAACACAAAAAGAGTATATAATTGCTCGCGCAAAAACCTCTCTTTATCCTAAACGGGACCACCTTTTGAGACTCTTATCAAGAATTGGTTTATCAGGCAAACCATTGCAAAAACAACAATTAGTGGATTTGTTTTATAATCTTTATAACCCTTCATCAACAGGAAAAAAATTAGCACCTATTGAAAGTTATACTGATGTTATCTTAACTAGTGAATGAGAAATTAAATGTATGTTTAACTTATTTTCTAAATCACAAGATCAAAACAAAACAAACGAAAAAAACTCATCGAATAAATCGAGTATTTTGCCTGAGTTTTTAGCTAAAGGATCTTTATCGGTAAAGGATATTATTGCTCCTTCTTTTATTGAGGTTGACTTTAACCACATAAAAATTGATGATAAATATTACCGTACTTTATATGTTGTCGGCTATCCTCGTTACGTATCCGCTAACTGGCTTTATTCTCTTATTACCTTTGATCATCCTCTTTATATCTCAATGTATATTTACCCAACTGAAACAAAAGGGGTTTTGGAGGAGTTAAAAAGAAAGATTGCTGAAATGGAGGCAACAATTGAAAACGATATTAAAGCAGGAAGAGTAGTTGATCCAGCAGTTCAAGTGGCTTTAGATGATGCCCTTGCTCTTCAAGCCGAGTTGGCAAAGGGAGCTGAACGTTTCTTTCAATTTGGCTTGTACATTACTATTCCTGCTGACGACCTAAATGAACTAAATCAAATAACAAAACAAGTAGACTCAGTCCTCTCTTCTCTTTTAATTATCGCCAAACAGGCAACTTTACAAATGGAAGAAGGCTTTAAATCAACTCTACCAATGTTTTACGACAAAATTGAAGTTTGGCGAAATATGGATACCACATCTTTGGCAACTACTTTTCCTTTTGCTACTGCTTCACTTACTGATAATGAAGGTATTTTGTATGGAATAAACGAACATGATGGAAGTTTAATCATTTTTGATCGCTTCACCCTGGAAAATGCCAACTCTGTTATTTTAGGAAAATCAGGTGGAGGAAAAAGCTTTTTGGTAAAACTTGAGACTTTAAGACTTTTAATGATGGGAATTGATGTGATAATTATTGACCCAGAAAATGAATATCAAAAACTTGCCTCGTCAGTTGGTGGTGAGTTTGTTGTTTTTTCCCCTTCCTCTCAATACAAAATTAATCCCTTTGATTTAGCAACAATTGATCCATCACCTGATGAGTTATCTAATAAAATTCTTGATCTTCACTCACTAATGAAGGTAATTATGGGAGATCTCACTCCCTCTCAAGATGCCCTTCTTGATAAAGCGTTGGTGTTGACTTACAGAGAAAAAGGAATTACTCAAGATCCAGAAACCTTTAAAAATGAACCCCCTCTTCTTGAAGATCTTTATAAAATATTTCTTGGAATGGAAACGGCTGAGGCAAAAGAAATAGCTGATCGGTTAGAAAAATTTGTATCAGGTTCAGCGGCAGGAATTTTTAATCAACAATCAAACTTTGATATTAAAAATCCCTTTACTGTTTTTGGTATTCGTGACCTTGAGGAAAATTTGCGACCAGTGGCAATGTATATCATCCTAGATTATGTCTGGAATCGGGTGCGCAAAGAAAGAAAAAAAAGAATACTGGTGGTTGATGAGGCTTGGTATTTAATCAAACAAAAAGACTCTGGGGCCTACCTTCATTCTTTTGCTAAAAGAGCTAGAAAATATCTTTTAGGTTTAACAACTATCACTCAGGATGTGGAAGATTTTTTATCAACTGATGAAGGAAAGGCTATCATAACAAACTCTTCTTTGCAGATTATTTTAAAACAATCAACCGCTGCTGTGGAAAAAATTACTGAAACTTTTTATTTAACAGGAGGTGAAAAACATTTTTTAATTTCTGCCGGTGTTGGTGAGGGATTATTTTTTGCCGGTCATTCCCATGTGGGTTTTAAAGTTGTTGCATCAGATGAAGAGCGGGCATTAATAGAATAAAATTAAACTTTATAGTTTTAATTTATATTTTATTTTAGAAATTGAATTTTGAATTTCTTACCTATACATTAGTGGTTTTTCTTTTTGAGGAAGCACTAGACTCATCCGTCTACTCTTTTTATTTATTCTTTCAATAAACACCTTAATCTTTTCACCGATTTTAATTTTTTCATCACCTTTGAGTTTGCTAATATGAATTAAACCCTCAACCCCAGGCTCAAGCTTAACAAAATAACCGTATCTCTCTTTGCGAACTACTTCACCTTCAATTTCACTATCTTTGGGATATTTTTCCTCAATTTTTTCCCAAGGATCAGGAGTAATTCTTTTTAGAGAAAGATTAAGTTTTAAATCTTCGGGATTTTTTTCAACAACTACTACAGAGATTGTATCTCCGGGTTTTATATAAGAAGTTGGATCATCAACTTTTTCCCACGATATCTCTGAGATATGGATTAAACCCTCGACCCCCTCAACCTCACAAAAAATACCAAATTCTGAAGCGCCTAAAACTTTAGCTTTGTAAATCTTTCCCTCAGTAATTTCATCAAATTTCTTCTTTAACTGTTTTTGTGAAATTTTTAAAGCAGCTGCTTTTTGAGAAACAACCAAGCGATTTTTTTCTTGATCGGCTTCTAAAATCTTAACTTTAATCTTTTGATTTTCTAATTTTTCTGGGTTAGAAAAGTACGGTTCAATTAATTGAATTTTAGGAATTACACCTCTTATTCCCATAAAATCAACAAAAACTCCACCCTTCCCAAATTCACCACAAACAACTTCTATTTCTTCTTCATTTTTCTTTTTTTCTTCCAGTATTTCCCACTTGCCTTTTTCAAAAAACTTCTGTAAAGAAACTACCGGATAACCCAATCTTGATTCTTCAGTAATGACTTTTACCCTTAACTCATATCCTATTTTAAGATAAGGTAAATAACTGCCAATCTGAGATAATTCTAAATTACCAAGAACCGCTGGAGATTTTCCTCCAACATCAAACATAACGCCTTTTTTTGATAAAGAAATAATCTTTGCTTTTATAAACTGACCTTTTTTAAAGGTCGAAATTTTATTTTTTTTAAGAAGCTCCTCCATGGGATGGTTAATTTGGGTATCTTTTGCCATAAGATATTAGAATATATCAAAATAACGATAAAAAAACAAGACTTAAAGATTTAAAGTTTTATTATACCATTGTAAATAATGCTCTTTTATGATATATTATAGGGCATTATGGAGAATTTTCTCTTGCCTCATTTAATTGAGTTGTTTATTAATTATCTTAAATCACAAGGAAAATCTGATTTTACCTTAATAGCCTATAAAAAAGATTTAGAACAGTTTGCTGGTTATCTAGGCTCTTTAGAAATCCAAGATATTCGAGAAGTAAAGAAAGAACAAATTATTAGTTTTATTAATAAATTATTAAGTGAAAACTACACTAAAAAATCCGCCTCAAGAAAACTAAATTCCATTCGTACTTTTTTTCGTTTTTTAAAAAAAGATGGGTTAATTGAGCAAAATCCATCTCTTGATGTTACCCACCCAAAAGAATCTACTCCTCCACCGAGAATTTTGACAAAACTTGAATACCGCGCCTTGAGAGACTATGCCAATAAAGATCCTCGAACTTATGCTCTAGTTGAAATTCTACTTCAAACAGGTATAAAAATTGGCGAGTTGGCTAATATTCGAATTAATGACATTAAAGATAATATTTTACATATCAGAGCTTACAGTAAAAACCCAGAAAGAGATATCCCTTTAAACAAAGCTGCTAGAAAAGCGATCAATCAGTATCTTTCTGTTAGAGAAAAAACAAACGATGATCATCTTTTTATCACACGAACAGGTCGACCACTTCTGATTCGAAACATTCGTCAAATTATCTCACGTTGTTTTCAGGAGGTGGGAATAGAAAAAGCAACTGTAAACGACCTTCGTAACACCTTCATTGCTCATCAGCTAACTAATGGTGCCTCCATCGAATACATAGCTAAAATCGTTGGCTATCGCCGACTATCTTCTGCAGAACGATTTCTAAAACTTATAAAACAAGAGGCAGAAAAAAAAGAGAAATTGGGAGAACTATGATCTTATTTTAATTTAAGAACTTTTACTAAACTTCTATAATTTTTTTTTAAAATTTTTTCAATAACTGAAATTGTTTTATTATTCTTTTATGCTAATAAAAATTTACACTGATGGTGGTTCGTTGGGTAATCCCGGTCCCTCAGCTATTGCTTTTGTTGCTTATCAAGATAATAAAATTATTTTTCAATACTCTCAAGCAATTGGCAAAACAACAAACAACTTTGCCGAATATACCGCCTTAGTTAAGGCTCTTGAATGGCTAAAAAATTACCTTCACACCAATTCTTTTTCACCTCCCTCAAGAGTTAAATTCTACTCTGATTCAAACTTATTAATTAATCAAGTAAATGGTTACTTTAAAGTAAAAAATGCCAATATTGGTAATTTTATTTTAAAAATTCGCAGTCTTGAAAATCAAATTAATACCCCTTTAGTTTACCATTATATTCCCAGATGGAAAAACCTGATAGCTGACTCTCTAGTAAAAAAGGCCTTAAAAATACATAAACATAATAACACCTAATATTTAATTTTAAAAAATTTTAAACTTTTCCAACCTTAATATCGAATATTAAACATCGAATTGTAATTTTTAATTTTAAATTTTAAAAGTATGTCAATAATTACCTAATTAATTTATGTATAAATTTTCTAGTTTTTACATTTTTGTCCACTTGATTTTTGTAGTGAAAATGTTTATTATTTGTGGATAAGTTATCCACATTAATAAATTATGTCTATATTATCTTCTTTTTGGGAGCAGTTTTTAAACAATGCTTCTAAAAAATACCAAAACGTTCCTGTTGTTTTCTCTATTTTAAAACAAAGCACCCCCATAGAATTAACCGATGATAAACTAGTAATTGGTTGTCAAAATGATAGTCTTTTAAACTTTCTTCAAAAAAAAACTAAACAAATTGAGACAGAACTTCAACTTTATGCCGGTAAAAAAATAAGAGTTGAGTTAATAATTACCCCAAAGAAAAAAAACAATCCCCCACCTCCTCTATTCTCTTTTTCTACCCCAAAAGAGGAATTGTTTTTAAAAAGCCGAATAAACCCAAAATATAGTTTTGAAAACTTTGCTGTCTCCCCCACCAATCAAGTTGCTTATGCGGCGGCACAAGCTGTAGCAAACAATTTAGGAAGTGCCTATAATCCTCTTTTTCTTTATGGCGGTGTTGGTGTGGGAAAAACTCACTTAGCCCAGGCAATCGCAAAAAAAATTATTGAGAAAAATCCAGAAAAAAAAGTCCTTTTTTGCCCGGGGGATAGTTTTATTAACGAGTTGGTTGAGGCAATAAAAGACAAAACAACTGCTAAATTTCGACGAAAATATCGACAGCTTAATCTCTTAATCGTTGACGATATTCAGTTTATCGCTGGTAAAATCCATGTTCAAGAAGAATTCTTTCATACCTTTAACTCAGTTTTAACAACTGGTGGTCAAATTATTCTCACCTCAGATCGACCACCGAGTGAAATTAAAAACCTTCAAGATCGACTGCGATCGCGATTTTCAGGCGGCTTAACTGTAGATATTCAACCACCTGATTTTGAACTGCGCACAGCAATCCTTCTTATTAAAGCCAAAGAAAAAAATATTACTCTTGATATTGAAGCTGCTAAAGTAATCGCTGAACAAATAACTGATTCAAGAGCCTTGGAAGGTACTTTAATCTCAATATATGCCAAGATAATAGGAAATAAAGAAAAAATTGATCTTGACGCAGTTGAGTTTTTCTTCTCACAAAAAAATAACACACTAAAATCTTCTAAAATCAACCCCAACGATGTTATTCGTGCAGTCTGCACATTTTACAACATAAAACAATCTCATCTTAAAGGACCAAAAAGAACAGAAAGTTTAACCCTACCAAGACATATTACCATGTATCTTTTAAGAAAGGAGTTAAAAATGAAGTTTGAAGAAATCGCCTTTCATTTAAAAAGAAAAGATCACACAACCGTCATTCATGCTGTTGAAAAAATTGAGGGAATGATTATGAAAAACCCTACCCTTAAACAAGAGATCTCCACTATCACCCAAAACCTTTTTTCATCAACATAATATCCACTTTTTTTTCGCAAAGTATTTTTTAAATTCATTTTATCTTGAAAATGTTTTCTTTTTTTTATACACTTATACACAAAATACTATTACTACTATATGAAAATAACTATTCTTAAAGAAACATTTTTAGAGAAAATAAACTTTGCTTGGCGTTTTACTTCATCTAAACTTTCATCTATTGAATCTCTTCAAGGGGTTTGTTTAAAAGGTGAAAAAAACATAATTCATTTTTATGCTACTAATCTTAATTTTTATTATCACACTCATTTAAAAACAGAAAACATCTCAGATTTTACCACTGTGATTGAACCAAAAAAAATAGCTGAATTTCTTTCTTTTTTATCACCTGGAAAAATTGATATTGAAATTGAAAAAAATCAAATTATTATAACTCAAGGACAAACAAGAGGAGAATTTGCTACTTTCTCCTCAGAGGATTATCCATTTCCACCAAAAATAAAATCTAAACCTAAAAAAATTGCCGTTGATTTATTTTTAAAAAATCTTCCTTTAGTTATATTTGCAGCCTCCTCTGATGAAACTCGACCAGTTTTAACAGGAGTAAATTTTGTTGTCGATGAAGAAAAAATGTTAATTGTTGGCACCGATGGTTTTCGACTCTCTCTTTTAAAAATGGAAAAAATTGAAGGGTTACCATCAATGATTGTTCCCTCGAATTTTTTAAATCAACTTCTACCATTAGCAAAAGAAAAAGAGGAGATTTTATTTAATTTTTCTATTGAGGAAAAAACAATTAATTTTCAATTTGGAGATCATGACTTGTATTCCCGATTAATTGAGGGAGAATATCCTCCTTTTGAAAAAGTAATTCCCACGCAAACAGTTACAAAAGTAGTTGTTGACAAGCAAGAATTTTTTCGTAAGATTAAATTAATTTCAGTTTTTGCTCGCGAGTTATCTAATGTGGTAATTTTTGAAGTAAAAAAAGAGGTAATGATTATAAAACCAAAAACGGAAAAAAACGGGGGTAATTTTACTACCCTTGAGGCAAAAGTGGATGGTGATGAGATAAAAATTGCTTTTAATTTTAAGTTTTTACTTGATTTTCTCTCCCATCTTGAAGGAGAAAAAATTATCATTGAGCTTATAAGACCAGATTCACCAACGGTTTTTAAATCTGATAAAAACCCTAATTTTCTTCATATTATTATGCCGGTTAGAATTCAAGAATGAGGCAATAATGGAAAAATACGTTTTAGACACAAATTTATTTTTTAATATGGAAGCAGGTTTGGCGATGGGAGAAAAAACTCAAGAGGTGGTAAAAAAAATTACCTATTTTGGGAAAAAAATTAAAAAAGAGAAAAAAGGAGAGTTTTTTATGCCCCCCTCTGTTGTTCAGGAATTTTTAAGTTTTTTTGAGGAAAAAAAACAGCCTTTTATTGAAGAATTTATATCAACTATAACAATTAAATCGCCCGATTATGGAAAGCTTTCTTTTTCTGCTCATATTTTTTATCGCTTAATTGAGGAGGTAAGAGAAAGGAGTTATCGAGGATTAAATATTGGTGAAGAACTAATAAAAGAAGCCGGAAGATTAATGATGGGCGGACAAATGCTGGCAAAGAAAGATTTTGAGATAAAAATAGGTGAGGTAATAAAAAGATTTCGTGAGCGTTATCGGCAGGCAACAAGAGTTGGTTTTTTAGATAGCCTGACCGATCTTGACCTAATTGTTTTAGCAAAAGAGATAGATGGTTTTTTGATATCAACTGATGAGGGGGTTTTGCGTTGGGGAAGAATAATTGGTGTTAAGGAGTTGCCGGCTTCGGTTTGGCGACTGCGCTTGGAGGATTGTTTGAAGATTCACTATTATCCTCAGGAAAAAGATTTAAAAGCCAATGAGCAAGTTTCTCGGTGATTGTTTTATTTGGTTTTTCCTGATAAGCAAGGTGTTCTGATAAGATTTGAAAAAGATGTTTTTTTATTTCTTCATTAGGTACGACTAAATACAGGTGGTAGGAAATAGGTGGTTGACTAACAATAGTTAAGATGTGAAAACCAAATCTTTTTTCAAAATAAAAGTGAGATAATGATTCCCATCTCCAAATGATTCCATCGCTTTCTACTCCAAATTTGGTGATTTTGTTTTCTATGTTTGGAGGAGGTGTAATTGTTAAAACGTAGAAGATAAATAAAAGAGCCCAAATAGGTAAGAGGATGACTTTATCGCCAAACAAAAAAACAATAGCAGAAAGAATCAAAGAAAGGGCCAAATAAAAACGAATAATAATAGAAGATTTTTTCTTGTATGGTCGAAGTGGAGCTATCCAATAAAAAATAACCTGTGGGTTTTTATTCATAGTATTATTTTTACTTGTTTTTAAAAGAAAATCAAGAGAAGTTGACATTTAAAATTATTTTTTTTGATTAACTTTTTTTAAATAGCAATAAAATTAAAAATCTAAAAAATAAACTGCTAAAAAACAATAAAAATTACTTTAGGATTTGCTTTTTAGATAATTTTTTTATAAAATATAGGATATGGAAAATTTTAATAAGGTTATGTCTTTCGTTTTAGGTCTTATAGTTGTTATTGTTTTTTTTGCACTGTTAACTGGTAGATTAAACTTTAAAGATAAAATTTCAACGTTGTCTAAATCTTCTTCTCCTAAAATAACATTAACCCCAACACCAATTTCAAGGGTGAGGATATCACCAACTCCTATTAGCAGTAATAAAGATCAAAATATTTATCAAAAAAAACCTTCTAACATTCCATCAACTGGATCTCCAACAATTATTCTACCTTTGATGTTTTCTTCTTTAATGATTGGTTTTTATCTGCGAAAAAAAGTAGAATAGTATTTTGAAATTGCTATTTTATTTTCCAAAATCAGGTATTTTTAAAACTCCTGTTGATAAAAATCTTATCAAAAAAACTGAAGATAAGGCAAAGATTAATCCCACTATTGCGCCGTAAATTAATCTTTTTCCGTAATTTATTCTCTCTGGACTATCTTGAGAGGTCATGATGATAAATGAACCATAGATAATAAATAAAATAGCTATACCGCCAACAGTAGAAAAAACAATATTAAGAAGAATTTGAACAACTGAGGCAGCTGCTCCTTCTTGTTGAAATGAGTTTAAATTTGTTCGTATACATCCTAGCATTGTGTATTGACGACCTGGGTAGGGAGTGGGAGGAAGATTCGTTTGGGGGTTAATCAGAAGAGTTTGTTTACTTTCGGCTTGAGTTACCTGAGGGTAAAGACATTGGGCGCATTTTTGCCAATTGGAAGGAGGTGGATTAGGAGGACAGTAACCACAAAGATCACAAGTGGCATATCTTTCTCGGGAAAAGACAAAATGGTTATAGAAAAAAAAAGAGAAAATCAAAAGGAAAAAAAGAATAAGGCGTTTCATATAATCAGTATAACAATTATAATTATTATATGAGGAAAATTTTTATTTTTTTAATACTCTTTTTTATTTTTATTCTTTTTGATTTTAAAGTTAAGGCGAATATTGATGAGGAGATAAATCAAATTACCAATCAGATTAATCAGTTAAAGGAGGATCTTAAAAAAAAAGAAAAAGATTATCAGGATTTAAATAATAGACTTAGTCAGATAAAAAATCAATTGCTGCAAGTGGAAAAAGGGATTATTCAAAAAGAAAAAGAGATTAAAAAAGGCGAGGAGGTTTTAATATACCAGAAAAATCTTTTAAATGAGCGAGCTAAAAATTATTATAAGAATATTGGAAAAAGCAACTTAAATTTAGTGAATGTTTTTTTATCTTCTAATCTTTCCCAATCACTTCAGGATTTTTTTTATCAAAAAACCCTTGTTGATGAAGATAGAAAAACTATTATTAAAATTGTCTTGTATATTAAAAACTTAGAAGAAAAGAAAAAACAATTAGAGCAAGAAAAAAACCAACTTTCCTATCTAAATGCAGAAATTAACCGTCAGTCCCAAATTTTAAATGAGGCTATTTCTCAAACTCGACAAAAAATCGCCCAGTTAAGCGCTCGACAGCAGGAATTAATCGCTAAAAAGTTTGCCGAAAATCCCCTTCCACGAAGCGCTGGAAGTTCTTTGAGTGGTTGCAAACCAGACTATGATCCATTAACTAATCAAGTTACACGAGATCCTGGTTTTTCTCCTAAATTTGGTTTTTTCAGTATTGGTGTTCCTAATAAGATTGGTATGAATCAATATGGAGCCTATGGAAGGGCAAAAACAGGTCAAGACTTTGAACAAATTCTAAATGCTTACTATCAAAACGTGAGATTAGAGTGTCGAAATTTTAAAGATAATAAAATAAAAGTCCAAGGACACGGAGAAATAAATATAAAAGATTATCTTAAAGGATTAGGTGAAATGCATAGATACCGCCATGATGTTTATGAAGCTTTTAAAGCTCAGGTGGTAGCGGCAGCTTCTTATGCCTACTCTTATACTAATGGAGGAAATAAGGAAATTTGCGCTGATGAACATTGTCAGGTTTACACAGGGTTTTGTAAAAATAAGGATGATTGTAATAGTTGGTACAGAGCAGTTGATGAGGTAAATGAAGGATGTGGAGAAGGGGTTTTAGTTATGGTATCAAACGATACAAATGATGTTATTACTGCTTGGTATTCATCAACCCATGGAGGAGTAATGTTGAGATCAGATGAGATTGGTTGGGAAAGAAAACCTTGGACTAAACATGGTTTTGATACTAATAGTTCTGTTAATAGTTTAAGAGATTTGTTGTTAAATGCATATGATGGGCCTAATTTTGCTAACTCAGATTTTTTTTACTGCAACTGGGGTAATCGAAAAAACTTTAATAATA
The DNA here is from genome assembly GCA_938010745.1 of uncultured Patescibacteria group bacterium. Classification (GTDB taxonomy): domain Bacteria; phylum Patescibacteriota; class Microgenomatia; order UBA1406; family GWC2-37-13; genus CALLVF01. Next base: position 11,151 of record CALLVF010000078.1, read on the forward strand.
GCGCTTGGTTATCTGAAGGTGAGGTTTTGGAGGTTATAAATGCTTTAATTCTTTTTGAATTAGATAACTCCACTCTTTCCCACCTTTCTCAACTTGATAAAAACATCCCTGAAACTTGGGATGATACTCGGGTGAGAGAGGAAATAAGAAAAAGAGGTGGATATTATTTTTCTTCTATTTTTTCAATTGAGGTAGTATGGGATGGGAGTGGTATAAGTCGCATAATAATTATTCGAGGCGATGTTGGAGAAAAACAATTTAACGCTCAAAGATTTAAAGACATTTTTAATTTAAGAGCAAGAGAAAACTTAGTAATTCTTCCGGCTTGCCTTATTACCAAAAGTAGCGAGGTAGGAAATTGTAAGAACTACGCTCTTTTTGACGTAGTTAAGAAGTAATTTTATAAAGAAAATTTATTTATCAAAAACAATCTTTTTGCTCCTTTTAAAATCTTAATTAATAGACCCCTTTTTAATATTAAAAACGATAAGGTTTTAATCAAAAAAATTAAAAATTAGATATTGGTTTTTAAGATTGGTATGTTATAATGAATCATTTGACTAAAAAAATTTTTTTTACTAAAATTAAAACCGCGTTTCCTATGACAGTTCAAAACATTAACAAAGACAATTTTCAAAACGAAGTTTTGCAGGCAAAAGGAGTGATTTTTGTTGATTTTTATGCTGACTGGTGCGGGCCGTGTAAAATGACAGGTCCAATTATTGATGAATTAGCTCAAGAATTACCTCATGTTAAATTTGTTAAGATAAATGTTGATGAAAATCCAGATTTAGCTTCTCAATATTCAGTCTTCTCTATTCCTACTTTTTTGATTTTTAAAGACGGACAAGTAGTTCATCAATTTGTGGGAGCTATGGGTAAAGAGGGG
>CALLVF010000079.1 GCA_938010745.1 uncultured Patescibacteria group bacterium
ACCTGTTTACTGGGATGATGATTTAGAAGATAAGCCATTTTACTATGAAGTTTCCTGAAGAATACCTATCAATTGACATAGGAGGAACAAAAATTTTAGTGATAATATACTCTCAAGATTACCAAGCTTTAAAAAGTGAAATTTATAAAACATCATTAATATTTAAAGAAAAACACCTAAAAGAATTAGAAATACTTTTTTTAAAAATAGTAGAAAAATTTGGTAAAAATTTTAAAAAAGTAGGGATAAGTTTCAACTGCGCAATTAACAAAGACAATATTATTTACAGTACTCTTTTAGGAGGAGAAGTTTCTGTTAATATAAAAAAAATTTGCAAAAATTACTTTGATTTTAAAGAATTTATTTCAAACAACGATGTCGTTTGTATGGCAAAGGCTGAGAATTATTTTGGATATGGAAAAAAATACAAAAATTATGTTTTAGTAAATCTGGGAACAGGTATTAGGGTCGTTGCTGTTTCTGATGGAAAAATAATAAGAGGGTATAAAAATCTAGCAGGAGAAATCTCTCCTTTAAAAATTTATTTAGAGGAAACTAAAAACTACATAGAGTTAGATAATTTATTAGCGGGTAAAGGTTTAAAAAATTTAACTAATTTATTGTCAAACAAAGAAGTTGAAATTAACGAGGAATTTTTTAAGGATATTAAAAACAAAAAATTTATTAAAATCTACTTGAAATACTTGTCTAAATTGTTGACTAAAATAACCTATTTTTACAATCCAGAGGTGATTATTTTTTCCGGTTCTATTACAAAATCTTCAGATTATTGGTTAGAGGATTTAAAAAAATTTTATTATTCAAACACAAAGAGTGTTTTTTTAGTTAAAGACCTTTTAATCTCTAACGTAAAAAATTCTGCATCTTTGGGAGCAATATTAATCTAAAATAATAACAGAAAAAATAATTTAATTAATTTTTATAATTTTTTTCTACATATTTTTTTCTTAAATCATCACATGACCTTAAAAAGATACAATATTGTTGCGTAATCTTCTCTGGCGGGAAATCCGGAGGCGTGTCTTCGATTCAGGGTGAAGTTAAGGTAAGGGTAGGTGGAGAATTTCTTGTCTTTAAATCCCTTTTTCCATTTCTCTTCGCTTGAAAAGTAATTTTGTGGAAGTTAGCATCCGGATTTTAATGGAAGAAAGCTGGGATTTTGTTTAAAAATAGAGCCAATTATTTTTTAAAATTTTTTTTCATACTTCAATTTATTTAAAAACCTCTTGACAGTTAATTTTTCATTTCATAGCATATGAATATGCATTCATATAGTTGCTGTTCAATAAAAAGCTTAAAGTCAAAAAAAATTGCCTCTGTTTTATCTCTTTTAAAAATAGTTGGAGACGAAAGTAAACTAAAAATCCTTTGTCTTTTAAAATAAGGTACTCATTGTGTCTGTGATATGATTTCGCATCTTCAGCTTTCTCAAAGTCTTGTATCTCATCATTTAAGGGATTTAAAAGATAATGATTTGGTTAAAAGTGATAAACGTGGTTTAAAAGTTTATTATTCATTAACAAAAAAGGCAGAAAAAGTTATAAATTTACTTTTCAAAATATGAAAATTCAAGTTATTGGTAGTGGTTGTTCAACCTGTAAAAAATTATATGAAGTAACCCAAAAAGCAGTTGATGAGATGGGTTTAAAAGAAAAAGTTGAGTATATTGGGGGTCCTGATGGAATTCAAACTTTAATTGAAATGGGAGCGATGAGTAGTCCGGTTTTAGCAATTGATGGCAAAATTGTTATGACTGGCTTTACCCAAGATATGGAAAAAATAAAAGCAATAATAAAGTTAAATGGAAAATAGAAATAAAGTAATTGATGAATTAAGGAGAATACTTTTAAAATTCAAAATTCAAAAATCAAAATTACAATTAAAAATTAAAAAATTAGAATTAGTAATTATACGTTATACGTTCTAAGTTATACGCATTAGAAGTTAGGTGGTAGATGTTAAACGTTAGATGTTAGAAGTTAGACGTTAGATGATTATTATGGATATTTTTCAACCAATTCAAATATTTGCTGATTGGGTAGTTTATCAGTTATTTTTACTTCCACCTAAAACTCATTTAGCTGAAAGCCTTAATTTTTTTATTTACGACTCAATAAAAATATTTCTTCTTCTTGTTGTTATTAATTATCTGATGGCGGCAGTTAGATATTATCTGCCAACAGAAAAAATTAGAGATTTTTTAACAAAAAGAAACTGGTATGGCTTAGATTATCTTCTTGCCTCTTTTTTTGGAGTTATTACTCCTTTTTGTTCTTGCTCTTCCATTCCTCTTTTTGTTGGATTTTTATCAGCTGGGATTCCTTTGGGTGTAACTTTAGCTTTTCTTATAACCTCACCTTTAGTGAATGAAGCCTCAATTGCTATCTTTGCTGGTATTTTTGGGTTAAAGATTACTTTTTTGTATATTTTAGCCGGTGTTGCTGTTGGGATTGTGGGTGGTTTTGTTTTAAATAAAATGAAGTTAGATGAAGAAATTGATGAAGCGATTAAAAAGGTTATTAAACAGTCAAAAGATATAAAAAAGGGATATTTAAAGCTAAAAGAGGAAAAATTTAAACTAAATATATTGTTAAAACGTTTTTGGAAAGAAGGTTGGGATATAACCAAAAAAATATTTTTCTATGTTTTGATTGGGGTTGGGATAGGATCAGTTATTCATGGTTTTGTACCAATGGGTTTTTTTGAAAAATATTTAGCAAACTCTAGTTTATGGTCAGTACCTCTGGCAGTAATTTTGGCGATTCCTCTTTACTCTAATGCAGTTGGGGTCATACCGATTATGCAAGTTTTAGTCAGCAAAGGAGTTCCTTTTGGTACTGCTTTAGCCTTTATGATGGCAACGGTTGGTCTTTCTTTACCTGAGGCTCTAATTTTAAAAAAAGTAATGAAGAAAAAACTTTTAATTAGTTTTTTTGCCGTAGTGACTATTGGGATAATATTAATTGGTTGGTTATTTAACATTTTAAATGCAGTTAAAATGTAGTTTATTTGCTTAATTAGGTTAATTTTTAGTAAGATTATCCGCTTTAAATTTTTTTTTGCAGTATTTATAATAATTTATACTTTTGAAATTTTTTTATTTTATGAATAACAAAAAAATAATAACTTTTTCGGCTATATTGATAGTTGTTTTCATCCTTGGATTTGTTATTTGGGGAAGTAAGAATAAAAAAAACACTTCTTCATCTTCATCGATAAATCCATCAAAGGTAAAATCTTTGTCATCAAACTTTCCAATATATTTCTACGGTAATACTTGTCCTCATTGCGCTAATGTTGAGCAGTGGATGAAAAAAAATAACATTGAGAAAAAAATAAAGGTTATAAAAAAAGAAGTTTACAATAACAAAGAAAATGCTCAAGAATTATTGGAAGCAGCAAAGTCTTGTGGTTTATCAACTGACCGTATTGGTGTTCCTTTTCTTTATGCTGATGAAAAGTGTTTTATTGGCACTCCCGATGTTATTGGTTTTTTATCACAGAAAGCCGGCATTGAAGAAAAGCAATGAATATATTTTTTCTAAAACCAGTTGAGGCAGTTTGTCCAGTTTGCACTTTCGCAGTTGGTACTGGCGTTGGTTTTACAAGATTAATTGGTATTGATGATACAATAACTGGTGTTTGGATTGGTGGACTTATCATCTCAAGTGGGTTATGGATGGCGGATTTTGTTAGAAAAAAAAACTGGCAGATCCCTTTTCCTGAATTTTTATCAATAATGTTAATGACTCTTTTTGTTATCCCTTCTCTTTATTGGACAAAGATGATTGGATTTTCTGATAATCTTTTTTTAGGAATAGACAAAATGATTTTTGGAATAATAGCTGGATCTTTAATATTTTTTTTAGGAGTGGGAGTAGATAAATTTTTAAGAAAAGTTAATCACAATAAAGTTTTTATCTACTATCAAAAAGTAATTATTCCGGTTTTACTTCTATCAATTACCAGTTTAATTTTATTTTTAATCATATGAAACAACAAAATCCTGATGATATCAAGCGCTTTATGGATAAAATCAAGGCGATGGAAAAAGGAGAAAAATTAGATCTTTC
>CALLVF010000080.1 GCA_938010745.1 uncultured Patescibacteria group bacterium
TGAATTATAAGCAATTACCGGAAGACCATATCCCAACGCCTCAACGGGGGCGATACCAAACTCTTCATCGACGCTGGCAAACAGAAAAGCTTTTGCATTAAGATAAAGTTCTTTAAGCTGAAGGTCGGAAATATTTCCTAAGAATTCTATTGTTTTGCCGGCAATCGATTTTAAATATTTTTCATTGCGCCCTGTACCAACGATTTTTAAATTAAATTTCATTTTATTGGCAGCGCCAATTAAGATATCAATATGTTTGGCGCGGGCAAGACGGGAGACGGTAAGATAATAATTACTTGAATTTACTTGAAATTGCTTGAAATTAGTTGAAATTAGTATTTTTTTGGGAATTATGACAGGAGGATAAATAACTTTGGCATCGCGGCGATAAAATTTTTGGATGCGACGACGGGTTTCCTGGGAGTTGGCAATCAAAAAATCAGGTCGTTGTGAGGACTCATAATCCCAAATTCTTAAAAAATGATTAACTAGATATGCATATATTTTTACTGGAAGATATTTTTGCCATTCAATAGCGGTTTCGTAGCCATAAAGATAACGAGGTGGATGATGAATGTAGGCGATATGAATAGTTGGTTTTTTTGTTTTTATTCCTTTTGCCATCCAACTACCTGAGGAGGAAATTACTAAATCATACTTGGAAAAATCAAAACTTTCCCAAATAAAAGGAGTTAAAAAACGGAAGGGAGAATAATAATTTTTTAAAAGAGGAATCTTCCCAAACCAGGAAACTTTAATATTCCAATTTTTGATTATTTTTTGAAAACTACCTAATTTTTTTGGATTATAAACCAGGGTATAAACATCAGCCTGGGGAAAAATTTTTTTTAAAGAAACTAACACTCTTTCAGCTCCACCAAATTCTTGAAGTTGATCATGGACTATAGCAACTTTCATATAATTTTATGTTTTATTATAGCACTAAATTAAAAAGGAAGAACCAATTTTGTTAAAATAAATACGATGGGGAAAAAGGCTTTTTTTGTTATGGTTATTGGACCTCACGAGCATATTGGCGAGCAAAAAAATAACTTTTGGGAAGAGGAAGCTCTTCTAAACTTTTTAGGGTATAAGATTATAAAAAAATTTTTTCAACACCGTATCAATATTAACTCATCCACTTATATTGGTGCCGGCAAACTTCAGGAGATTAAAAATCAGGCATTAATTGAAAAACCTGATTTGATATATCTAAACGACGTTTTAAATCCTGCGATTATTTTTAGAATAGAACAGAGGCTTTGGGAGGTAAATGAAAAGATTAATGTTTGGGATAGAGTTGATCTAATTTTGCACGTTTTTGAAAAACACGCTTCCTCGGTGGAGGCTAAACTTCAAATTGAGTTGGCAAAACTTAAACATTTAGGCCCAAGGATTTACGGGTTAGGAAGGCAGCTTTCTCAACAATACGGAACTATTGGTGTAAGAGGAGGATTTGGAGAAACACTTTTGGAGAAAATGAAAAGATATATTAAGCTTCGAATAGGAGTAATTGAGAATCGATTAAAGAAGATAGAAGAAAAAAAAGAACACCAAATCAAAAAAAGAAAAGAAAATAGATTATTCACAATATCTTTAGTTGGTTTAACCAATACCGGTAAAACAACTTTATTTAACTTTTTAACAAAAAAAGAAAAATATGTCGCCAATCAGCCATTTACTACTTTAGAGACAGTGACAGGAAAAATTAAAAGATTAAATTCATCAATTTTAGTTTCCGATACCATTGGGTTTATTGATAATTTGCCACCTTTTTTAATCGAAGCTTTTAAAACAACTTTAATGGAGACATTAAACGCCGATCTTATTTTCCATTTAATTGATTCTTCTGATAAAAACTATTTGAAGAAAATCGAGTCTGTTAATATAATTTTGCAACAATTAAGAATTGACAAAAACAAAGTATATTTAGTTTTGAACAAAATTGATAAAGCGAAAGGTTTAAATTTTCAGCAGTTAAGAAGAAGTTTAGGTGATAAAATTTTCTTTATAAGTGCCAAAAGCGGGGAGGGGGTTGATAATTTAATTTCATTTATCAATGAATATTTTTCAAATAATTACTCTCTCAATAATTGAAGGATTAACGGAATTTTTACCTATTTCTTCCACTGCTCATTTAATTGTCACCTCTAAATTTTTAAATATTCCTCACAATGATTTTCAAAAACTTTTTGAAGTTTTTATTCAGGGAGGGGCAATTTTGTCAATAATTTTTCTCTATCAGAAAACTTTGTTTAAAAATAAAAGAGTTTTGATTAATATTTTTCTTGCCTTTTTACCAACAGCTATTTTTGGTTTTTTCTTTTACAAAATTATTAAGAATATTTTTTTTGAAAGTTTAAGCTTAATAGTTTATTCATTAATTTTTGGGGGAATAGTTTTTATCATAATTGAAATTCTAATTTCAAAAAAGAAGATCATATTAACTAAAGAGAACAGTCAAATGACAATAAGGGAAGCTTTTTTAATTGGTTTTTTTCAGTCTTTGGCAATTGTTCCTGGAGTTTCAAGAGCGGGGGCGGTGATAATAGGGATGATGATTTTGGGATTTAAGAGGGATCAGGCGGCTATTTTTTCTTTTTTGTTGGCGGTGCCGACAATCCTCTCTGCTTCAATCTTTGATTTTTATAAAAATAAAGAGATTTTTTATACAAGCCAATCTCAATTTTTCACTCTTCTTTTAGGAGTTTTTTTCTCATTTATTTTTGCTTTAATTTCTGTCAAGTTTTTTGTTTCCTTTTTAAAGAAAAAAAATTTAGTCGTTTTTGGTCTCTATAGGATTGTTGTTGCTATAATAATATTGCTTTTATTGCTCCCGTAGCTTAACGGAAAAAGCGTTGGCCTCCGAAGCCAGAGATACCAGTTCGATTCTGGTCGGGAGCACTTAGTTTAACGGGCCTATGGTTCAACGGCAGAACGCGGCATTCGCATTGCCGAGATCGGAGTTCAATTCTCCGTAGGTCCACCAACTTAGAAGTTAAAAGTTAAAAACCTGCCTGCCGGCAGGCAGGTCAAAAATTAAAAATCCCCTAAGTTTTAAAATTTTATGAAAGCTTATACTCAATATTTGACAATAAGGACAAATAAAAAAATAGAAATTATCAATATTACTAATAAAGTAAAAAAAGCAGTTGAGGAAAGTGGAATAAAGGAGGGTTTATGTTTAGTTAATTCTATGCATATAACCTCATCAGTTTTTATTAACGATGAAGAAGAGGGTTTAAAAAAAGATTTTATAAACTGGTTAGAAGGTTTGGCTCCTTATGATTTTGATCGTTGGTTGCATAATAGAACAGGCGAGGATAATGCTCATGCTCATCTTAAACGAACAATAATGGGTAGAGAAGTAGTTATCGCTGTCACTCAAGGTCAATTAGATTTAGGTCCTTGGGAGGAAATTTTTTATGGAGAATTTGATGGTCAACGAGAGAAACGTGTACTTATAAAAATAATTGGTGAGTGATATAATAAAAAAACAAAAAGCGCTGATAGCTCAGCGGTAGAGCACCACTCTTATAAAGTGGGAGTCGGAGGTTCGAATCCTCCTCAGCGCACGACTATGGCGGGCAGGTAAAGTGGGAGTCGGAGGTTCGAATCCTCCTCAGCGCACTAATAAACTTCAAGATAAAGATATTTTTTGAAAAAACGTATTAAAATATATTATTTAAGTTTTAAAGCCGAGGTAGCCAAGGTGGTCACGGCGGGGGTCTGAAAAACCTCAGATGTCAGTTCGACTCTGACCCTCGGCACATGAGTTTTTATTATGTTTATATTCTTTTCTCTTTAAAAGATAAAAATTTTTACATTGGTTATACAAAAGATTTAAAAAAAAAGATTAAAGCAAAATAAAAAGCGGTGGTAGTTCAGTGGTAGAACG
>CALLVF010000081.1 GCA_938010745.1 uncultured Patescibacteria group bacterium
ATTTAAAAAGAAAGCAATTAAAAGATAGTAAGTTAAGAAATCAGGATGCAGTACTCTCGCCCGAAAGTTATTATTTTCTTGAGGAATAAGTAAATGATGAAAAAAATCAACTACTTTTTTCATAATCCTGTTTTATTTTAAGAAAAATCGAAGAAATAGTCAAAAGAGAGTAAGATAGTGAGAGAAAAGTTAAACCGTTGATTAATGGTTTGTTTATTTTTTTGTTTTCTATTGATTCTCCTAAAACTTCACCCTCAATTGCCTTTTGAGTGTTTAATATTAAATTTTTTGGTTTATTTTGTTCAATTATTTTCTTTAGCAAATTTGTGTTTTTTGATATTTCTTGTCCATTAGCTAATGATTTTTGTTTAGAAGTTAAAGATGTTTTTATTGTTGCTGCCATAAAGGGATTGTTTGAAGGAGTTGGTTTTGGTGTTGATGTTGGCTTTGGGGTTGGGGTGGCGGTTGTGTTAAGACAATTATTGTTTGCTGATCCTTTACTTTCTTCTTGTAGGCAAAATTCATCGCTTTCAAAAGAAACTCTTCCATAAGTTTTTCCCTGGATGGCGTTAAAGTATTCAAAACTATCTTTTTGCTGCTTGTTAAAATCCAAAAGTCTGACGCTATCGCCTGAGTTATTAAACATTGAATTTGATAAGTCAATTACGCCGTAGCTCTTGGGTTGAATTTCTAAAGAAAATTTTTTTGGTGAGGAACCCGCGTTTTCTAGATCATCAATATACTAGTTAATTAAGAAAACAGGAAAATCATTACCGTTGTAAATTTCTACCCATTCATTAACACCTGAAGGAGGATAAGCCATTACTTCGGAGGTATGTTTATTATTATAAGAAATCAATACTGGTTCACCCGTTGGTGTTGGTGTTTTAGTTGATAAGAGGTTTAAGGTTGGGGAGGGAATTTGGGTTGGGGTGGAGGTTGGGAAGACAAAGTTTATTTGAGCTGAATTGCTAGTTGCAGTAAGACTGCTGCAGGTGGCTGTATATCGGTGGGCTTTTATATTGTATAACCCAGATTCAACACTGGTATCTTCTCCTATTTTTAAAAATATTTGCAGGTTAGTAATATTTTTATCAGCAACATAATAGAATTTTTTACAATCATTTTCATTGACTTTTATCCAATCACCTAAAACATTTTTTATATAGCCAAAGTAATTAGCTCCATCACTTTTTTGAAAAGCTACCCGAAAGTAAGATTCGCCTGGAAGGTCTTTTATAGATAAATTAACCAGTACTTCCTCATTTTTTGAAGAAACATTATCAGGGATTACTTGATCTATTTTAAATGAAAAAGCTGCCATTATTTGAATGGGGGAAAAAAGAGTAAATAGCCAATTGATTAATAAAGCAAAAATAATTTTTTTCTTCATTAACTAAGAAGTTAATACAAAATCAGTTTTCTTGCAATTGACTATAGTCTACAAGGCTATTTAAATGTCTCAGCAGAACAAATGTTTGAATAATGAGCGCTGAATTTAATATCTGGTCCATAAATCGGGTCATGCATAATATAATCATTTCCTTCTTTTTTTGTTAAAACAACAAAATGACTACCTCCATAACTGCATCCACCAACACCGACAATAACATAACGACCGTTACTTAACTCTTCATCTATTTGTGAAATCGGGATTTGATAATTATTTAGTCCTCCTGGCCAGGGATTAAATTGGTTTCTATATTTCATGTAGGCTGTATTTAAATAAAAATAATCTGGATTTGAGGCGATTATTGATGGATCAATATTAACTCCGTTTTTTTTTAAAACCATTGATACTGAAGTTATTAGACAACCGACATTTAAAATAGTTTCTGAAGAATAACCAATAAACTTATTAGCCCAACGCTCGTCTCTTTGCGAATAATAAGCCCCATCTGATCCATTACCAAAAGCATTAGCAGTAATAATGGAAGAGGCGCCTGATGTTTGAACAAAAGATTTAAAACTAGCTAGTTGAGCGCGAGCTTTACTTAAAAGTGTTTGATAGGTATTTTCATCATTTTGAGTATCAGCTAGTAATTTTTGTTTCTGAATTTTTTGTAAATTAAGAGATTGTTTTTGCTCATTTAACAATTGATTAAGTTGTGCTAATTCTATGTTTTTTTGTTCTCTTAATTTTTTCTGTTCCTCAAAATTAAGCTTTGTTTGTTGTACCTGTATTAAAAGTCTTTGATTGTATTCTTGAGTGTCTTTTAGATACTTAATTCGGCTAATTAGATCACTCATATTATTACTATCAATAATTAGCGTAAACATGCTAATTGAACGAATTTTATATCCTTGAACAATTTTTGCCAGAAGCAATTTTGAAAGATAATCTAGCGATTCATCTAACCCAACAATTCTTTGTTCTAAGACCTCTATCTCTTTTTTAGTTTTAATGATTTTATCTTCGGTTTCTTTGATTTTTGCTGTAGTTAAAAAAATTTGACTATCCATATATTGAATTTGTGAAGAAAGATTGCTAATTTGACTACGTAAATTATTTATTATTGGAGTACATTTGTTAATTAACTCTTGCAGCTCTTTTTCAGAAAGACCTGTTAAATTAACGTTTAAATTACACTCAATTGCAAACTTATTTTTTGGTAAATAAAAAACAGCTAAAATAAAAAGAATAAAAGTGAATATTAAGAAAAATTTTTTTACCATTAATTAATATTATACTTTGAGGTATTTACTGGTAGCAAGAAAAGTAGCTAAAATAGCGATTAAAACCCCAAAAAAAGATATAAAAAGGTAACTGACAGTTAAAAATAAAAAATTAAAAGGCCAAACTTGTAGTTGGTAAACTTCTAAATTGAGAAAAAGCTTGGGTAGACCTAATAAATAGGAAGTCAAAAATGGCTTAAGATAGAAAAAGATTACTAAAAATAAAATAAAGGCAAGGGTTGAGGCAGCAAGACCAAGAAAGACCGCCTCCAAAATAAACGGTTTTCTGATATACGAATTAGTGGCTCCCAAAAGCTTGAGGATTTCTATTTCATCTTTTTTTAAGGCAATCTTAAAAAGGGTAGTGGTTGTAAGAACAATAGTTGACATTAAAAGAAGAAAAACATAAAAGATAGAACCTCCTTTTCGCAGAATATTTATTAAGGTTAAAAGTCGGTCAACAATATCTTTTTGAAACTGAACTTCATCCACTCCCGGTTGTTTTTTTAAAAACTCAGCTATTTCTGGTAAAAAAGCTGCTTTTTTCGCATAAATTTCCAAAGAGGGAGGTAAAATATCAGCAGAGACCATTTCAAGAAGGAGGGGATTATCTTTATTTAGTTGCTGGTATATTTGAAAAGCATCCTTTTGTGAAATATACTTTAAAGAAAGCACTTTTCCCGATGAGGATAAAGTATCGCGTATTCTAAAAATCTCACTCTCTGGTGTTTTTGTCTGAAAATAAACTGTTACTTGAGGACGGGTTTCGATATAAACTAAAATTCCTTGTAAAAAGGAAAAAGTAATAAAAAGGATAAGTGATAAAAAAAGGGTAAAAAAAAGCACTAAAAAAGCACTAGTTGTTTGATAAGGGGTCCTCCGCAGCGATAAAATTATTTCTTTCATATTTCATAGCCTCCTTTCTTAAGATCTTTAATTAGCCTACCTTCCTTTAATACAATGACTCGTTTTTGCAAACTATTGACAATGTCAGTGTTATGGGTGGCAATAATGATTGTTCTTTTTCCTTCTAATTTTTTAAAAATCTTCATTATTTCCCAGGAAGTTTTTGGATCAAGATTACCAGTTGGTTCATCAGCTAAAAGAATTTCTCTTTCTCCAATAATTGCTCGAGCAATTGCCACCCGTTGAAGTTCTCCTGCTGAAAGTTGTTGGGGAAAAACTTTCTCTTTACCATCTAACCCCACCAGTTTTAATGCTTCTTCCACTTCTTTTTTAATTTTACTAAACGCTGTGTTAGTTAGCATAAGGCTTAAACTAACGTTTTCAAAAACAGTCTTATCGTTTAGAATTTTAAAATCTTGAAAAATCATTCCAATTTTTCGCCGAAGAGTCACGGTTTGATTAAAATTTTTTGAGGAAATTTCCCAACCATCAATAGTAATTGAGCCCTCAGTTGGCAGATACTCTCTTAAGATTAATTTTAAAATAGTTGTTTTTCCTGCTCCTGATGGACCAACAAAAAAAACAAACTCATTATTGGTAATCTCAAAAGAAATATTGTCTAAAGCGAGATTGCCTAAAGGAAATTTTTTAGTAACTTTTTCAAAGATAATCATTGAAGTATTTCAACTAAACCAACATCCATTAACCAACCAGCTTTTTCTCCTTTAAAGGTTTGTCCCCAGACTCGGACTTTTTTGCCTATAAATTGAGAAAGATCAACCGTTGATGAGGTGAGATAAACGTTTTGTGATGCCCCCCCTGGTCGTTCTAGGTGAAAATTTCCTTCACCGTCAATCCCTCCTTCTTTCAGTACTCCCTCAGCTTTATCTTTGAATGTTTTTTTATCAGCAATTCCAACTGTTTTTTTAGAAGATGAAGGCATACTACTAGTGGAAGTGGTTTCCTTTTTTACCAATGTTGGAAATCGTGCCGTGATAAAACCAACAATTACACCAAAAATAATAGTAGCAAATATAAAAATTAACAATTTATGGTAGGAAATTTTCTCTGCTGTGGATTCACTATCTAGAGTATGAATTAGATTATTTTTATCAAAGTTTACCATATAAAATAGCTTATCACTCATGTTAAAAAAAAGCAACCGTGAATATTATTTTTATTTTCTGTTTTAAATTAATTGCTTATCAATAAAAACTCTTTCGTTTTTTATTCTCAAAAATAGATAGGAAGTTATGTTTTCTTTAAATATTCCTCAATAAAATCATCAAGATTTCCATCTAAAACTGCTTCCACATCAGATTCCTCAAAATCAGTTCGCAAATCTTTAATTAACTTATATGGGTGAAGAACATAGGATCTAATTTGTCTTCCCCAAGAAGCAATTTTTTCTTTCTTAAAGGAAGCAAGTTTTTTTTCCCTTTTTTCCTGTTCAATTTGCCAAAGTTTTGATCGCAATATCTTCAAAGCATTTTCTCTATTTTGTAACTGATATCTTTCTGTTTGACAAGTGATAACTATTCCAGTTGGTTTATGACGAAGTCTAACAGCGGTAGCTACTTTGTTAACATTTTGGCCTCCTTTTCCCCCACTTCGAAAAAACTCCCATTCTATTTCATCTTCCTTAATATTAATCTCTTCCTTCTCAATTACCGGCAAAACTTCAACTAAAGCAAATGAAGTTTGACGAAGCTTGTCTGCATTAAAAGGCGATTGTCTTACTAGTCGGTGTACACCAGCTTCACCTTTAAGATAACCATAGGAAAATTTTCCTAAGACATTCAAGGTAATACTCTTGATCCCTGCTTCTTCTCCTGGAATAAGATTAACCTCCTCAAAAACCCAGCCTTTTTTTTCAAAGTAACGGGTATACATTCGAAAAAGCATTGCTGTCCAATCCATTGCCTCTGTTCCTCCTTGACCGGCATGAATGGAAAAGATAGCGTCATCTTTATCATAAGGACCGGAAAGAAAAAGGATGATTTCATAATTTTTTATTAATTTTTTTGCCTCTTCTAATTGTCCTTCCTTAAATAAAAGTTGCATTAACTCAATTTCTTCAACTTCTTTTTTTAGATCATTAAGCTTTTTCATAATTTGGGCAGATTTTTTCGGATCTTGCCAAAAAGATGGATCATAAGTTTGTTTTTCTAACAAAGTTATTTCTTTCTTCTTTTCCAAGAGATGATATTTTGCCAAAATATTTTCTAATTTTTTCTTTAATTCTTCCTTTCCCATAAAAACTTAAATATTATACATAAAGGGGAAGATTAAAATTTTTCCTATTCATTCTGTTTTTTTACAGTTATTTGAAGTCTTGGCCAATAATTATCACTACATCAGCGTTTTCGTTCTCAGACAATTGGCCAATTTTAGGAGAGGAAATATAATCTTTTAGATCGTTTTTAATAAGGATGGCCGCTTGAATTTTATCTTTTTTGACATTTATCTGAGTAATCTTGTAATCAAAATTATCGGCATTATCAGTTAGAATTTCTCCATAGCCAATATTTTTAAGAATTTCTTTTACATCTCCTGCTTTTCCTCTCACACCTGATCCATTTAACACCTTAATTTTTAAATCTTCTTTTTTAAAGGCGGGGGTAGGGGTGGGTGTTGGCGATGGTTCAGTAGTTGGTGTTGGTGTGATGTTTATTTTAGGTAAAGATAATTTTGTCTTCAAATTGAGATTGGAAATTAATATAAAAAATAAAAAAGAAAGTAAAAAAGAAGCAAGAAAAATAAGTAGTTCTTTTTTAAGTAGAGATAATAAAGCTATATTAGGCATTTTTTTAATTTTGTTACCAGCATTTTTTTTTGATATGGAAAAGCCTTTACTTTCTTGAGAAAAAATAAAAGCTCCAAAGCACATATCAAGATCGAGAATAGGTAATTGTATTGATGGATTGATGATAAGTAATTTTAAGTAATCATTGTAAAAATTTGAAATAATTCTTTTTAAGGGATTAGTCCAGACTCCTACTGATTTTGTAAAAATGTCTTGTCTTACTTTTTCAGATAAACTACCGGAAAGAATGATTCTGTTTATTTTTATATTCTCTTTTGCTAATTGGTTAACCTTTTCTTTTAGAATATTTTCAATATTTTGGTTGCTTAGTGACGCTGACCATTTTTGATTTTGCAAGAGACCTAATGAATCAAAAAGGTAGCCAGAAATGGTATCTTTTTCGTAGAATACATAAAAGATTGTTTCTTTTTTTTCTCGTCTTAAAGTTTTTTCAAAAAGTTTAAAGTAAGCAAGAGTATCAGGGATAATTTTTTCAATTTTTAAATCAGTAAGAAAAAAGGCTTGATTTAATTTTTCTAGATCATCAATTCTTAAAGCATAAAAGTTTATAAATTTTTGCTTATCGGATTTAACTACATAATAATCATTAATCGTTTCATCTAAGTTTACCTCGATTTTTGCCCGAGCTTTATCCTTAATAAAAGCATTAATAGCGGAGGTAGCTATATCAACAGGTACTTCGCATCGCAAAAAGAAAAAAGATTCTTGAGGAAGAATTAAGCAAACATTTTTTTCAAAAATTATAGAAGGCTTAGCTAAATTGATAGCTTCTTTTATCGCTGAGGCCAAAAGATCAATGCTTTCAATTTTTCCTTCTTTAATCAGTAGAGTTTCATATTTTTTTTGAAAAAAAGATATTTCTTGTTGGCCAAGGATTGTTTTTTTAAGAGATAGAAGTTTAATATTGTATTTATCAATGTAAAGATAAATCATACATAATTTAAATATAAAATATTAAAAAATAAATATCAAATAAAAATATAAAAATATATAATTGGTAAAATGGTAAAATAGGGGTAATGGAAAATCCAGCTGAAGAAATAAAAAAGAGACTGGATATTGTTGATTTTATTGGTTCTTTTATTACATTAAAAAAATCAGGGAGAAATTTTAAAGCCCTTTGTCCTTTCCATCAGGAAAAAACTCCCTCTTTTATTGTTTCTCCTGAACGGCAAATTTGGCACTGTTTCGGAGCTTGTTCTGAAGGAGGTGATGTAATTAAGTTTTTAATGAAATGGGAAAATATTAGTTTTTTTGAAGCTTTAAAAGAATTAGCGCAAAAAACAGGCGTAAGACTAACAAAGATAACTTTTGAAGATAAGATTTGGAAAAAAAAAGAAAGATTTTTTACAATGAATTATTTAGCCAGTGAATTTTTTGAGTATATTCTTCATAAAACCTCATATGGTTTAAAGGCATTAGATTATTTAAAAGGAAGAAAAATAAATATTTCAACTACTAAAAAGTTTTCCTTAGGTTATGCGCCTCAGTCTTGGGATTCACTTTTAAAATTCCTAAAAAGAAAACAATATGAGGAAGAAGAAATTTTAGAAAATGGTTTGATTGTTAAAGGAGAAAGAGATAATTTTTATGATCGTTTTCGAGGAAGACTAATTTTTCCCATTAAGGATGCAAGAGACAATATTATTGGTTTTTCTGGGCGGATTTTTGAAGAAAAAGAAAAGGAGGCTAAATACATAAACACGCCTGAAACTCCTATTTATCACAAAAGAGAAAGTCTTTTTGGGATTAATCTGGCAAAAGAAGCTATTAAAGCAGAGAAAAATGTTTTTATAGTTGAGGGTGAATTTGATGTTATTTCGCCATTTCAATATGGTTTCTCAAATTTTGTTGCTGTGAAGGGATCGACCTTAACTCGTGAACAATTGATGGTTTTAAAAAGATATACTGATAGGATAACTTTAGCATTAGATAAAGATGCGGCAGGTGAAGAAGCTATTAAAAGAGGGATGGAGGAGGCGGAAAGACTTGAGTTTGAGACAAGAGTAGTAATTTTTGATTATGCAAAAGATCCTGATGAAGCAGTTATCAAAGATCAAATTAAATTTAAAAAAACCCTTAACAAATCAGTCACAATTTATGATTTTCTTATAAATGCTTCGGTAAAAAAATATCCTTATGATGATCCATTTAGTAAAAAAAAAATTGCTGATGAGGTAGTGCCTGCAATTTCTAAAATCACTAATCCTATTATACAATCTTATTATGTTAAAAAAGTAGCTCGGATTCTTGATGTTACAGAAGTTAGTCTTGAAAAATTAATGAAAAAAATTAAGCAAAAAAATAAACAATCTTCTCGAGAATTTTTTATAAGAAAAAGAGGAGAAAAAAATAGCAGAGAAATAATTCTTGAAAAATATATTTTAAGTCTAATTTTTCAAGATAAAAATCCTTTCAAATTAGCTGATGTAGTTTTTTCAATCCTTGAACCTACTGATTTTTTACTACCTTCTTATCAGCAAATTTGTCAAGTATTTTTAGATTTTAAA
>CALLVF010000082.1 GCA_938010745.1 uncultured Patescibacteria group bacterium
AATGAAAATTTAGTTCAGTTATTTTTTTTATTTCTTTTTTAGTGTTTTCATTTTTTCTTAAAGACATATACTTTAATTGTATCAGATTTTTAGTAAAATAGAAAAGCGATGAAAATCATTGAAATTTTAAAAAATGGTGGGCTTATTGTTTCTCCTTCTGATACTATTTATGGACTTTTAGTTGATGCAACGAGTGAATTAGCAGTTAAAAAATTGATTGCTTTTAAAAACCGTCCTCCAGGCAAACCAATTTCTGTTTTTGTCTCAAGTTTTTCCATGATGAAAGATTATGTGGAAGTTAGTGGGAAGCAGATGCAGATTTTAAAAGAAATCCTTCCCGGGCCTTTTACGGTAATTTTAAAATCAAAAGGCAGGGTATGTCCACTTCTTGAATCCGAGAAAAAAACCCTTGGGATTAGGTTACCTAATTATCCGTTTATAGTTGAAATAGTGGAGAAATTTGGGAAGCCAATTACTGCCACCTCTGCCAATTTGTCAGGAAGATCACCTCATTATCAAATAAAAACTCTTTTGAATCAACTGCCACAATCTAAAAAAAAATTAATTGACTATATTATTGATGCTGGTAAATTACCTCACAATAAACCTTCAACAGTAATTGATTTAACAGCGCCAAAGCTTAAAATTTTGCGAAAAGGAGATATTGTTTTTAAAGATGAAAAAACATTTTTTTCCAGTTCACCCTCGCAAACTAAAAAAATTGGCGGATATTTGCTGCGTAAATTTATAAAGGAAAAAGAGAAGAAGCCTTTGGTTTTTATTATTGAGGGAGAATTGGGAGTGGGAAAAACTGTTTTAGTAAAAGGAGCAGGGGAAGTTTTAGGAATTAAAAATATCATCTCTCCCAGTTTTGTTATTTATTACCAATACGACAATTTTTATCATTTTGATCTTTATCAAATAGAGGAGAAAGAAGAATTTCATTATTTAAAAATAGAAAATTTATTAAAGCCCGGCAATATTTTATTTTTCGAATGGGGAGAAAAAATCGCAGAAGTTTATGAGATTATAAAAAATAAAGCAAAAATTGTTTTTATAAAAATGAAATATCTTAATGAGAAAGAAAGAGAGATTAAAATTAGTTATTAGTGCATATAAAACAACCTTGAGGGTTAAAAGATAAATTATGAAAATTTTAGCTATTGATACCTCTTGTGATGAAACGGCAGCAGCAGTTACTAAAGGACAAAGAGTGTTGGCAAATGTTATTTATTCGCAAATTTTAATTCATAAAAAGTGGGGCGGGGTTGTCCCTTCATTGGCGAAAAGAGCCCATGAGGAAAGAATAGATTTTGTGATTGAGGAAACCTTAAAAAAATCCAAAATCCAAGATCCAAGAACTAGTATTGATTATATTGCCGTTACTAACGGTCCAGGATTGGCTGTGGCTTTGGAAGTAGGGATAAAAAAAGCTAAAGAGTTGGTAAAAAAATTTAATAAAAAATTAATTGTAGTTAATCATATGGAAGGTCATATTTACTCCTGCTTTGTTCAAAATAGTAAAGGCAATCCAGAAATCAATTTTCAATTTCCATATTTAGCCCTTTTAGTCTCTGGTGGTCATACAGAGTTGGTGGTTTTCAAAAACCATTTAAGTTATCAAGTTTTAGGACAAACCATTGATGATGCCGCTGGTGAGGCTTTAGATAAAGCGGCTAAACTTTTAGGTTTAGGTTATCCAGGAGGGCCTGTTATTGAGAGATTGGCTTACCAAGTGGGCAATGCTGATTTTTATCACTTTCCACGGCCAATGATAAAATCAAAAGATCTAAATTTTTCTTTTTCAGGACTCAAGACTGCCTTTTATTATTTTCTTAAAAAAAATGGTTATTTAATTAAAAGTGGCGATGGCAATCAAAAGTTAAACATAGAAAAATTAGCTTCCTCATTTCAAGCGGCAGTTTTTGATACTTTAATTTTTAAAGTTGATAAAGCTATTAAAGAGATTGGGATTAAGAATTTAATAGTGGGAGGAGGAGTGGTTGCTAATCTTTTTCTTCGCCAAAGGATTCGTCAATTAATTAAAAAACATAATGGGTCAGTTTTATTTCCTCCCTTTAAATTTCTCGCTGGTGATAATGCGGCAATGATTGGGGTGGTTGCTTACTTTAAAGCAAAAAAAGGACAGTTTGTTCAAGATTTAGATAAACTTGATCGTCTCCCTCGATTGAGTTTATAAAACCAACCTATTGACTGTGGTTCAAATTCTGCTAAACTATTACCAAATAAGTAAAAGTATGTTAACTATTACTAATCAATCAGATTACGGAATTCTTTTTATTTCCTACCTACTTAATAAAAAAGATTATGTTCCTTTGTCAGAGATTGTTGAAAGCTTAAATCTTCCTTCTCGATTTTTGGCACGAATTGCCGCTAAATTAGTTAAAAATAAAATTATTGTAAGTCGCGAGGGCAAGGTTGGAGGATATAAATTAACAAAAAAAATTGAGAAAATAACTCTTTATGATTATTTGAAAATTTTTGAGGGCGATTTTCTTATTTTAAAATGTGTTGACAGAAAATATCAGTGTTTATGGGAAAAATCCTGTTTTCACAAAGATTTTTTCCGAAAGATAATTCGTGAAAATCTAATTAAGGCATTTTCTCAATACAAGTTAAAAGATGTTTTTAATACTTTAAAAAAAATAATCTATGCTATCGCTTACAAATCTTAAAGTTAAGGTAGGTGAAAAAGTAATTATTAATAATGTTAATTTTAATTTTGAGAAAGGAAAGGTTTATGCTTTGATGGGTCCTAATGGATCAGGAAAATCAACCTTAGCTTTGACAATAATGGGTCACCCCCAATATCAAATAGAGAATGGAAAAATTGAGATGGAAGGGGTTGAAATAAATAATTTATCAGCCGATAAAAGAGCACAACTAGGTCTATTTTTATCTTTTCAAACACCAATTGCTGTTTCCGGTGTAAATGTTTTTCAATTGTTAAGACTGGCACTTTCTGGGAAAAAAGATCCTTTAGAAATAAAAAAAGAAATAGAAAA
This sequence comes from uncultured Patescibacteria group bacterium, assembly GCA_938010745.1. Taxonomy (GTDB): domain Bacteria; phylum Patescibacteriota; class Microgenomatia; order UBA1406; family GWC2-37-13; genus CALLVF01. Next base: position 3,027 of record CALLVF010000082.1, read on the forward strand.
GTATGCTTCAGTCTTAAAGATTCCCAATGAGTTAATTAATCGATCTTTAAATGAAGGGGCTTCAGGAGGAGAAAAGAAAAAATTGGAGGTTTTGCAAGCAGCGGTTCTTGAGCCTAAATTTTTGATTTTTGATGAGGTTGATACCGGAGTTGATGTCGATGCGATGAAAGTTATTGCTCAGTTTATAAAAAAACATAAAAAAGATAAAACTTATCTTTTAATTACTCACTATAATCGAATTTTAAGATACATTAAACCTGATAAAGTTCTGATAATGATTGATGGAGAGATTGTTAAAGTCGGTGATTACAAGCTTGCTTATCAAATTGAAAAAAAAGGTTATGAAAAATTATGTATATAAAAGCGAAAAAGGATTAAGTGAAAAAGTGATAAACAATATTTCCTCCCTTAAAGGAGAGCCGTTATGGATGAGAGAATTTAGACTTAAAAGCTATGCTATTTTTAAAAGAAAACCTTTACCTGATTGGGGAACTGATTTATCAAAAGTTAATTTTGATGACATTTACTATTATATTAAACCCACTGAGAGACAGGTTTCCACTTGGAATGATTTGCCAAAGGAGATAAAGGAAACCTATGATAAAATTGGTATTCCTGAGGCTGAAAGAAAATTTCTAGCGGGGGTGTCTGCTCAATATGAAAGTGAAGTTGTTTATGAGAGTATTAAAAAAGAACTCCAAAGTCAGGGTGTAATTTTTTGTGATATGGATACAGCTTTGAGAAAATATGAGTCAATCTTCAAACAATATTTTTCCACCGTTGTGCCTGCGCATGATAATAAATTTGCTGCATTAAATTCAGCAGTTTGGTCAGGTGGATCATTTGTTTATGTCCCCAAAGGCGTAAAGGTAAATTTACCTCTTCAGGCATATTTTCGAATTAATGCTGAGCAATTTGGTCAGTTTGAAAGAACTTTAATTATTGCCGAGGAAGACAGTTTTGTCCATTATGTGGAAGGCTGTACCGCTCCCATTTATTCAACCTCTTCTTTGCATGCTGCTGTTGTTGAAATTATTGTCAAAAAAAATGCTAGGGTTAGATATACAACCGTGCAAAACTGGAGTAAAAATGTTTACAATCTAGTTACAAAAAGAGCAAGAGTAGAGGAGGAAGCAGTTATGGAATGGGTGGATGGTAATTTAGGAAGCTCTGTGACAATGAAGTATCCTTCATGTTATTTGGTTGGAAGAAAGGCGAGGGGAGAAGTTTTGTCAATCGCCTTTGCCGGTCAAGGTCAACATCAAGACGCCGGGGCGAAGATGATTCATTTAGCTCCGGAAACTTCTTCTCGGATTATATCAAAGTCAATATCAAAAGATGGTGGAAGAACTTCTTATCGAGGATTGGTTCAGGTTGCGCCAGGAGCAAAAAATTGTTCAGTCTATGTTAGTTGTGATGCTTTAATAATTGATGAAGAATCTCGTTCAGATACTTATCCTGTAATGAAGATAAAAGAACAAGACGTTAATATTCAACATGAGGCAACAGTTGAAAAGTTGGGTGAGGAGAAATTATTTTATCTAACCAGTAGAGGAATTAAAAAAAGCGAAGCTGAGGGTTTATTGGTAAATGGTTTTATTGATCCAATTGCCAAAGAAATACCTTTAGAGTATGCAATTGAGCTAAACCGTTTAATTAATTTGGAAATGTCAGGAAGCGTTGGATAAATGAAAGTTAAAAATTAAAATTTAAAAATTTCAATTTAAAGTTTAAAATGTAGATAATTTTTGTTTTTTTATCTTTAAATTTATGGCTGTTTTCATTGATCTTAATAAAAAAAATAATTCAACACTTATTTTTGATAAAGCCGGTGATTATGTGGTTTTCTTTTTTAATATTTCTGGTAAATATTCCTTTGTGATAGATTCGCCGATGGTTAATGTTGATATCTATGGACTTTTTGTTGGTAAAAAAAACGATCAGTTTTATTTGGAAACAGTTCAACTTCATCAAAAACCTTCATCTTCCTCCAATATTTTAATCAAAGGGGTTTTCTATGACTATGCCAAATTTAATTTTCAAGGTCTAATTAGAATAGAAAAAGAAGCGCAAAAAACTCATGCTTATCAAAAAAATCAAAATCTTTTGTTTTCTCCTTTTTGTTTTGTTGAGTCAAAACCATACCTTGAAATTTTAGCTAATGATGTGTTTTGCACCCATGCTTCAACCTCAGGAAAAATGAGTGAGCAACAAAAGTTTTATTTACTGACTCGTAAGTTAGATATAAAGCAGGCAGAATCTTTGCTTATTCATGGTTTTGTTAATGAGATTTTTGATAAAATGAGAAAGCAAGTTGATATTAACTTTTTTAAGAAAACTTTCTTTGAGGTGCAAGATTTCTTGGGTCTCAATTTTTCATATGTTTAACATAAGCAAGATTAAAAACGATTTTCCTATTTTTAAATACCATCGGCAGTTAACTTATCTTGATTCGGCAGCAATGTCTTTAAAGCCAAAGGTAGTAATAGAGGCAGAAGATAATTATTATAAAAAGTATTCCGCCAATATCCATCGAGGTATTTATAGATTGTCAGAAAAAGCAACCGAGGAATACGAAAATGTAAGAAGAAAAATAGCCCAGTTTATAAACGCTGACAGTGAAAAAGAAATTGTTTTTGTTCGCAATACCACTGAGGCAATAAATTTAGTTGCATACGCTTTGGGAAGGGTTAATTTGGAAAAAGGTGATGAGATTGTGACAACGATTATGGAACACCATTCAAACTTTGTCCCCTGGCAAGCATTAAGTAATGAGGTTGGCGCTATCTTTAAAGTGATTGATATTACCGATGATGGTTATCTAAATTTAGATGCTTACAAACCCAAAACCCAAAACCCAAAATCCAAAATTACAACTAAAAATTTAAATTTTTTAGAGAGTATTATTACCAAAAAAACAAAAATACTAGCTTTAACTTATGTCTCCAATGTTTTAGGGACAATTAACCCGGTGAAAGAAATTATCGAGACGGCAAAGAAAATTAATCCAAGAATTATTACCGTTGTTGATGGTGCCCAGGCAATCCCTCATTACAAAATTCACGTTAAAGATTTGGGTTGTGATTTTTTAGCCTTTTCTGGACAAAAAATGTTAGGGCCAACAGGAGCTGGGGTTTTGTGGGGAAGAAAAGAGCTTCTTACCCAAATGTCTCCCTTTTTATTTGGTGGAGAAATGATTAGTGAGGTTTATCTTAATAGAACGATTTTTGCTCAAATTCCTCATAAATTTGAAGCGGGAACACCCCATATCGCCGGGGTGATTGGTTTAGGAGCAGCAGTTGATTATTTAACACAACTTGGGTTGGATAAAGTGAGAGATCATGAGAAAGATTTGACAGCTTATGCTTTATTAAAACTAGCTGAGCTTAAAGACGTTACAATTTATGGGCCAAAAGAAATTGACAGACGAGCTGGGGTAGTGACTTTTAATTTAAAAGGTGTTCATCCTCATGATGTGGCTGCTGTCTTGGATGAGGAAAATGTTTGTCTTCGTTCTGGTCATCATTGCGCTATGCCACTTCATGAGCGTTTGGGAATAGATGCTTCCGTAAGAGCCTCTTTTTATCTTTACAATAGTAAAGAGGATGTTGATAAACTAATTAACGGGTTATTGAAAGTAAAAAAAATATTTAAATAATGTCAATATATCAGGAGATTATTCTTGAACACTATCGTCATCCAAAAAATTACGGAGAGATTAAAAATCCAACTAAAAAAATAAAACTTACTAATCCTTTATGTGGTGATAGAATTGAAATGATGATTAAATTAGTTGACAATATTATAGTTGAGATTAAATTTCAAGGTCAAGGTTGCGCTATTTCTCAAGCAGCATCATCTCTTCTAACAGATTATGCAAAAGGCAAGTCAAAAGAAAAATTGAAAAAACTTGACCGAGAGTTTATGATTAAATTATTGGGAATAGACTTAGGACCCAATAGAATAAAATGTGCCCTATTACCACTTGAGGCATTAAAAAAATTATTAATTTAAAAAATAATAGTATGGAAAATAATCAAAATCTAAAAAACACACAAAATCCATCAGGTCCGGTCAACGTTAGAAATTTAAAGGTTTGGGTTGATCGTGATCTTTGTATTGGCGCTGCCACTTGTGTTGCCGTTGCTCCTAAGACATTTAATTTAGATTCTCAAGCTAAAGCAGTTATTTTAGAGACGGTTGAGGAAGATACTGATGAGACAATCATTGATGCAGCAAGAGCTTGTCCAGTGGCAGCGATTTTTATTGAGGATGAAAAGAGAAACAGAATATTTCCAAAATGATTCAATAAACTTTCTAACTTTAAATACTTTATAAACTATGATTGATTTTGCTTGGAAAATTGGTGGTGTGGCAGGTTTTGGGATAGCCACCTCCGGTTTAGTTTTTTCAAAAATTGCTGCTCGGTTAGGATATCACACTTTTGATTATCTTGAATATCCCTCATTAATTCGTGGCGGTCATAATGCTTTTGAATGTCGAGTGAGTGATGAAAAGATAAATCATCTCAGTGACAAAATTGATATTCTTGTTTGTTTAAATAAGGAGACATTTGAAAAACATCAGTCAAGATTAACAAATAAAGCCTTAATAATTTACGATGAGGAAGAATTTAGTGTTGAGGGGCAATTTGTGAAAATAAAAGTTCCTTTTAAAAAAATTCTTAATAACTTAAAAGGGAAGTTGGTAATGAAAAACACCATTGCTTTAGGAGCTTCTCTGGCAATTTTGGGTGGGGATATTTTTCCTTTAGAAGAAATTATTGAGGAGCAATTTCGAAAAAAGGGTGAGGAAGTAGTAAAATTTAATAAAAGATTTGCGCAAGAGGGTTATATTTTTGTAAAAAAAAATTATCCTGAGTTAATTAAAAATTATCTTATCCAGAGGGGGGTAAATCAAAAATTAGTACTAAGTGGTAATGATAGTTTTTCTTTAGCCTCAATTATTGCCGATTGTCGCTTGTATTGTGCTTATCCAATGACTCCTTCATCCTCTGTTTTAACTACTTTAGCTTCCTGGCAGGAGAAAACTGGCATTATTGTTCGTCATGCAGAAGATGAAATCTCCGTTATAAATACTGCCTTGGGGGCTTCTTTTGCCGGTGTAAGAGCAGCGGTTGGTACCTCAGGTGGGGGTTTTGCTTTGATGGTTGAATCAATCTCTTTTGCTGGGTTAGCAGAAATTCCCATTGTTATCTTTTTAGCCCAACGCCCAGGTCCGGCCACTGGAATGCCAACCTGGAGCGAGCAGGGTGATTTGTTATTTGCTGTTCACGCCGGTCATGGTGAGTTTCCGAAAATTGTTTTATCACCTGGCGATCAAGAAGAGATGCTTCAAATAACAATGGAGGCGTATAATTTAGCCGATATTTATCAAACACCGGTGATAATTTTAAGCGATATGTTTCTATCTGAATCGCACAAGAGTGTGGAAAGAGAATTTGTTGAGGAATTAATAAGAAATTACCAAATAGACAGAGGAAAGATTATTAACAAAGATCATTTAGAGAACGTTGGAAATCAAAAATATTTAAGATATCAGGTAACTAAAGATGGGATATCACCAAGATTAATTCCAGGGACGCCTGGTTATTTCTATCAAGCAAACTCCTATGAGCATTTGGAAGATAGTCATACCACGGAGGAGGCGGCGCCAAGAAAAGAGCAAGTTGAAAAAAGGAATAGAAAGATAACAACTTACTTGAAAAATCATTTTCACTCGCCAAAAATCTATCAAGATTTACAAAAAGCAGAAATAGTTTTTGTTTCTTGGGGATCGAATAAGGGAGCGGTTTTGGAAGCGCAAAAACTTTTGTTAAAAAAAGGTATTCTAACTGCCTTAATTCATTTTAGTTATCTTTATCCTTTGGCTAAAGAAAAAATTACCTCTTTTTTTGTTCCTGGAAAAAGATATATTTTGGTGGAAAACAACTCCTGGGGACAATTTGGTAAACTCTTATTACAAGAGGTGGGTATTGAGTTAAATGAGAAGATTCTGAAATACAATGGTCGACCAATTTGGCCTGAGGAAATTGTTGATTATGTTGTTAATTCCTAATTTTTTTAGGATTTCTAGCTAGTTGAAGTTTAAATTTTAAAATAAATTATGTCAAATATCCGCGACTTTGATGGCTATAAACCAACTTGGTGCCCGGGTTGTGGCGATTGGGGAATTGGCGCGGCATTAAAAATTGCTTTTTCTCAGTTGGGTTTTACTCCATCAAGTATCGTAGTTGTTTTTGGAATAGGCTGTTCTGGTAATATGAATGATTTTTTAAACGCCTATGCCGTTCATTCTTTACATGGAAGAGCTATACCCAATGCTATTGGGGTGAAATTGGCCAATCATAAACTACCGGTAATAGTTGTTGCTGGTGATGGTGACTGTTATGGGGAGGGAGGTAATCATCTTATTCACGCTGCTCGGGGTAATCATGATATTACAGTCATTGTTCATGATAATCGTGTTTATGGTTTAACTACCGGCCAGGTTGCTCCCACTGCCCAAAAAGGATTCAAATCTAAATCTACGCCAGTAGGGATAATTGAATCTCCTATCAATCCATTATCCTTAGCTTTGACACAGGGGGCAACTTTTGTTGCACAAGCATTTGCGGGTGATACTTTACACACAATTGAAATTATTAAAAAGGCAATTGAGCATAAAGGATTTTCTATTGTTAATATTTTACAACCCTGTGTTACTTTTAACAAGGTAAATACTTATGATTATTACCTCAAACGCTTATACAAACTCACCGCTGACTACCAAGCAGATAATTATCAGATTGCAATAAAAAAAACAACGGAAATGAATGAGGAAAAATTTCCCTTAGGTATTATTTACCAAGTTAGACGACCAACATACACAGAGCAATTAACTCAATTGAACAAAAATACTTTAACAGAAAAAGAAAGATATTTAGATTTTAATTTACTTTTTAGTGATTTTGTATAAAGAACTATTATAATTTGATTTATTATTAAAATCTATTAATGTAAAAATATCAAAATTTTTCTTTAATTGTTGACAATTAGCAGTTAATATGTTATACTGCTAAAAGCTATGCCATTTTTAATCGGTGCATCAGAACAATTAATTTACCCAGTAGCAGCTGTCAGGGATGGAATAGTTTTTCCTTCGACTGAAAATCTGTTGGTTTTTGGTCGTCCAAAAAGTGTCAATGCTATTAACAGCGCCTTAAAAAAAGATAAAAAAATCGTTTTAGTTTTGCAAAAAAAACCAAATCTTGATGATCCTAAAAAAGAAGATCTTTTTTCAATTGGTGTTTTAGTAAAAATTGAAAAAGTAAATATTGGTGAAAAGGGAGAAATAAGTGTTTTAGTTAAAGGCTTAGAGAAAGTTAAAATTATTGACTTTACTGCAAAAAATGAATATTTTGAAGCTAGAGTTGAATTTTTAATTGATAAAGTAGTAGACGATGAAGAGACACAAGCCTTTATTCGTTATCTTGTTACGCAAATTAAAAAAGCAATTAACCTTGGTAAAGCAGTAGATTTTGTTTTTTTGATGAATATTCTCAATCTTACCAATCCTAAACATTTTTCTAATCAAATAGCAATGGTTTTAGATATTAAACCAGAGGAAAAACAGCAGCTTTTGGAGGAAGATAATGTTAAAGAGCGCCTAAGAAAGGAAGTTGATTACATTAACAGAGAAGTAAAAATATTGGAAATTGAATATAATATCTCATCGAAAACTCAAAAAAGGTTTGAGCAGGGAATGCGGGAAACTTTTCTGCGTGAGAAAATGAAGACAATTGAAGAGGAATTAGGAGAAAAGAGTGAAGATAGAGAGGTTAGTGAGTATAAAGAAAAAATTAAAAAAACAAAAATGCCAAAGGAAGTGGAAGCTAAAGCTCTAAAAGAGCTTAAAAGATTATCCCAGATGTCTCAATTTAATCCAGAAGCTTCTTATATTCGCACTTATTTAGATTGGTTGGTAGAGTTGCCATGGTCAGTAGCTTCTTCCAATGATGTTAATATTGCTCAAGCTGAAAAGATCTTAAATGAAGACCATTACGGTCTTAAAAAAATTAAAGAGCGGATTTTAGAGTATTTGGCAGTGATGGAGCTGCGAAGAAAAAAAGAGAGTCAACAAAAATCATCAGAAAAAAAAGGAGAAGAAAAGAAACGTGAATATCAACCAACGATATTATGTTTTGTTGGTCCGCCAGGTGTTGGTAAAACTTCTTTAGGTAAGTCAATTGCCAGAGCCTTAGGGCGAAAATTTGTAAAAGTATCCTTAGGTGGTATTCGCGATGAAGCGGAAATTCGTGGACATAGAAGAACTTATGTTGGTGCATTACCAGGGAGGATAATTCAAGGAATAAAACAGGCAGGAACAAAAAATCCGGTATTTATGCTAGATGAAATTGACAAAATTGGTCGTGACTATCGAGGTGATCCATCAGCTGCTCTTCTTGAAGCATTAGACCCGGAACAAAATCACTCATTTTCAGATCATTATCTTGAGGTAAGTTTTGATCTTTCCGATGTCTTTTTTATTACCACCGCCAATATTTTGGATACAATTCCTGATGCATTGCTTGATCGCTTAGAGGTAATTCATTTTCCTGGTTACACTGAGGATGAAAAATTTCAAATTGCGGCCAAATATTTAATTCCCAAGCAAAGACAAGCCCATAGCTTATCTGAAAAGGAGATTAAAATTACTGATAACGCTTTGAAAATAATTATTCGTCGTTATACTAGGGAGGCTGGAGTCAGGGAGCTTGAAAGACAAATCTCAACCATAATGAGAAAAATAGCCAGAGAGATAGTGGAAGGTAAAATTAAAACAAAAACGGTTGGGGTTGCAGAATTAAGTAAATATTTGGGGCCATATAAATACTCCTCCACTATCATTGAGGAAAGAAATAGAGTTGGAATTGCTACTGGTTTAGCTTGGACACAGGCAGGAGGGGATATTCTATTTATCGAGGTGGCGGTAATGCCCGGTAAGGGTAATTTGACTTTAACAGGTCATTTGGGTGATGTAATGAAAGAGTCTTGTCAGGCAGCTTTATCTTACATTAGGGCACGTTGGGAAAAATTTGGGTTGTCAAAAAATTTTTTTAATAGTATCGATATTCATGTTCATGTTCCAGAAGGAGCAGTTCCAAAAGATGGTCCATCTGCTGGAGTGGCTATTACAACAGCCATGATTTCTTCTTTAACAAAGATTCCAGTTAAAAAAGATGTTGGGATGACAGGCGAAATTACTCTTCGGGGTCGTATTCTTGAAATTGGCGGAGTCAAAGAAAAAGTAATTGCCGCTCATCGAGCTAATATTAAAACAGTTATTTTGCCAAAAGAAAATAAAAAGGACCTTGAGGATATTCCCTCTTACGTTTTAAAGGATTTAAAGTTTGTCTATGTTAGTCATTTAGATGAGGTTTTGAAGGTAGCTTTAGCTTTTCCCAACAAAAAATCAACTTTTCCTTCTTTTTCAAAAAAACAGTTTTCTCAATTGAAGGTCGAGAATAACAATCAAGATAAAAAATTAAACTAGACGTACAAATGATAAATAAAGATTTCTTAGAGAATGAGATAAGTTATATAAACGATAAAGAAATTCATTTAAAATTAAATCATAACTGCCGATCATTTGAATAAATTTTCCACCATAACCTTCCTTAAATCGTGTAAAACCAGCCCAGGGATGATTTTTATCATAATTAGGTGGTAAACTTCCCCACATGTCAAATTCTTTTGCTCCTAATTTTTTACCAAAGCGAATAGCCTCCCACATTAAAAGATTAGAGGCCATCAAATTTCTATAGTAAACTGAGGTGCCTCCGTAGGGATAATAAAGAGTATTTTTAAAATAAAACAGTTCATAAGCGGCTAAAGGAGTAGTTTTATAAAAGGCAATTAAAATGTGAGCAATATGATTTTTTAGATTATCCCATACTATTTTGTGATATTGGTAATGGTGGCCAAAATATTTTTGCCGTCGACAAGTTTCAAAATAAAGTTTCGAGAATATCTTAAAACCTTCATCAGTTGACATTTCAATCACCTTAACCCCTTTTTTTTGAGCTAAACGAATATTATATCTTGTTTTAGGATGCATATTTTTTAAAAGCTCATCTTCAGATTTACTGATATCAAGGATTTGGGTCCAAGATGGGAAGAGCGGATGTTTTGATTTAATTAAATTATGATTTTTAATATTTTTTTTTGATATTTGATCTTTGATATCTGCCATTCTCTCGTAAGGCTCAATTTTTATAAAAACAACATTATTTTTTCTGCCGTATTTTGCAAGAAATGTTAACACGTCTTTTGAGGGAAAAACTGAACGGGGAAGATAGCCGATTTTGTAAGGAGTGAAAGGTATTTTATGAAAAGTTACTTGGTAAACATTTTTTTCATCAATTAAACGTAATACCTCAATTCCCATCTTCATTCTTGCTTCTCCCCAGGACCAAGATTGAAGCGGATGAGGTGCCAGCTTGTTCCATAATTTTTCATTAAAATTTGTATTGACAACTTTTACCGTCATAGGATAAAAATTAATTTTTTGCAAGCGTTTTAATAACTTCCAAAGTTTGATTTGCGCATTTTTCCCACGAAAATAATTTTACTCTATCTTTTCCTTTTTTAATCAACTCTTTTCTTAAGTTTTCATTTTCCTTGAGAAGATTTATTTTTTTCACTAAATCATTGACATTTTTGGGATCAAAATATAAACAAGCATCACCACCAACTTCCGGAAGACTGGAAGAAAATGAGGAGATTACTGGAGAACCAAAACTCATCGCCTCCAAAATAGGGATACCAAAGCCCTCATAAAATGAAGGCATAACAAAACAAAAAGCGTTTTGATATAGGAAAATTAATTGTTGATCATCAAGATAACCGGTAAAAATAATTTCCTCTTTTAAGCCTAAATCTTTCACTTTTTGAAAAATATCTTTATAAAGCCAACCTTTTTTTCCAACAATTACCAATTTAAATTCCTTGTTTGATTTTTTAAATAATTGAAAGGCATTTATTAGAGTGAGTAGATTTTTTCTTGGTTGTAATGTTCCAACATAAAGAAGGTATTTAATTTTTTCTATTTTTAATTTTTTATATAGATTTTTGAAATTTAGCTCGCCTGCTTTATACTCGTGAGAAACATTTCGGGCAAGCATTTGATTTTTGATATTTTTTTCATAGCCATTATATATTACCTCAATTTTTTCGTCAGGAATTTGGTAGCATTTGATAATGTCTTTTTTTGTTGTTTTGGAAACGGCAATAATTTTTTTAGCTTTGTTAACTGAATAGTTAGTCCAGTGACGAAGTTTAATAAGATCAATCTTTAAAAAATCATCCGGGTAAAAAAGAAAAGAGAGATCATGAATGGTTACAACTGTAGGGATAGGACAAAAACGTGGTATATAATGGGCGGGGGAAAAGAAAACGTCGATATTTTTTTTTAAGTAAAGTCCTAAAGGAAGAAATATTTGTGACCAGAGAAATTTTCCTAGAATAACTTCATACTTAAAATAAGAATTGGATGAGGGTAAATCATTTAAAGGCGGTTGTCGTAGAAAGACCTTAAATTGGAGATCTTTTTTAGAATGTTTTTTAAAATAATTAAGCAATTTTAAGGTATAAATTGATACACCGACTTTGGTTTTAACATTAGCCTCATTACCATCAACTCCGATTATCATAACCTTTTCAGTATAAAATAAGTAATGTTAAACATTTTTATTTAATGCCTGAATCATTTTTTGATAATAATTTTTCCAGCTAAATATTTTGCTTCTTTTTTTCCCTTTTTCAATTAACCTTTTTCTTAAATTTTCATTCGCAGTTAATTGGGTAATTGACTTAGTAATTTCATTTATATTATAAGGATTAAAAAGTAAAGCAGCATCGCCAACAACTTCTTTTATAGAGGAGGTATTTGAACAAGCAACAGGTGCGTCTAATTTCATTGCTTCAAGCACTGGATAGCCAAAACCTTCCCAAATGGAAGGGTAGATAAAAAACAAACAAGAGGCATAAAGTGAATATAATTCTTGATCATTTATATACCCTAAATATTTGATATTTGACCATGCCTGTTGGCAGGTAGGTATTTGATATTTGATATTGGTTGATTTACCCCAACCTGATGGTCCAACAATGATAAGATCAATTATTGGTTTATTTAGTTTTCTCCATGCCTTAATTAATCTTTCTAAATTTTTTCTTGGCTCAAGTTTGCCAACCGTTAAAATAAATCCCCCTTTTTTTAGATTAAATTTTTTAAGAGCCTGACTTAATTTTAATGCGGTCGCATTAGAAATAAGAACTCCGGGATAATTGACGATAATCCGGTCGGGATCAATTTTGAGATAATTAATTAAATCTTCTTTTGTTGCTTGCGAGTCAGCAAAAATAATTTTTGACTCTTTTTTTACCCAAAAAAGTCTTTTTTCTTGAGTTTCTCTTATTTTTTTATCAACAGTTTGAGGATAACGAAGATAGACCAAATCATGAACAATTGTTGCTTTATTAACTTTAAGAGGTAATTCACTCCAGTCGGAAGTGATAAACCAATCTAAAGAATTCAAAAATTTAAGGTTAAAAGTAAAAAGTTTTGATAATTGATGAAAATTGTTAAATAAAAATGAAGAGACAGTGGGAGGGATTTTCCATTTTACTAATTTATGTCCTTTTCTAATGATATTTTTTTCTATTTTTTTATCTAAATTTTTTCGAAAAGAAGAAAAGACAAAAAGCCATTGATTTTTATTGTCATATTCTAAAATGGCACTAACTAAACCTTGGGTAAAACGACCGACTCCTGTTCCTTGATAAACTATTTGTGAAATATCAATACCAATTTTCATTGATTTTTAATTTTTTGGTAAGTCATTTCTAATTTTTGGGCAATTTTTTTCCAACTATATTTTTCTTTTACTAAATTATAGGCATTTTTTCTTATTTCTTGATAATTTTTTTGACTATTAGCAAGAAAAAATATTTTTTTTACGAATTCATCAGCTGTTTTAGCAGTTAAGGCATGCTTTTCACTTTCTAATTCTAATCCTTCGATACCAATGGGTGTTGAGATTACTGGAATACCTGCAGCCATTGCAGCTAAGATTTTTAGTCTAGTCCCACCAGGGCCAAAAATTGGGGCGATAAAAATAGATGCTTTATCATAAATTTCTTTGACTTTTTTTATATCATCGGGTTCATTGTTGATTATTTTTACTCCAGTTTTTTTTAGATGATTTATTTTTGTTACATTTTGCCCAGAAATAATTACAGAGGCCTTTGGTAAAATGTTTTTTAATTTTGGATAAATTTTATACGCTAAGTAAGCAGCAGCTTCAATATTTTGAAGCCAGTTAAAATTTCCTTGAAAAAGAATTATTGGTTTTTCTAACTCTTTTTTCTTAAGTCTTTTTACAATCATTTCTTCGCCTGCTCCATTAGGAATAATGACAGTTTTTATTTTGGGTTCAATTTCTTTTATTACATTCATATCTGAGTGTGAAACAGTAGCTACAATTCTGGCTTTTTTCCAGTAGTACCTTTCCCAATATTTTAATTTAATTATGTCAAAGTAAAGTATAGTTTTAAGCGGTAATGAAAGGGTTTTGACAAAATGTTGATAAACTTTAAATTCAATTGTTTGTTCAACTAAAAATATAGGGATTTTAGTTTCTGGAATATGAGGCATAATATAAAAAGTTTCTGCATGGATAACATCAAAATTTTCGCTATAGATTAGGTTTTCAATAATTTTTTTTGCTTCTTTTGAATAGTTTCGAATCACAAGAAATGGTTTTGTTGAAAAAATTGTTTTTAAAATAATGTCTATCTGCCAAGGTTTTTTTACTCTCTTGGAAAGATAAATTCTTTGACAGTATTTTTTAAGATGAGAAAGATATTTTTTTTCACTATCATCTTTATAAAGAGATACCAAAGTAATTTTATTATTTTTACTTAAGTGTTTTATCAGATTTAAGGTGCGGATCTGTCCTCCTGATGAAGGAGGGTATGGGACGTAAGGAGTAACCATGAGGATTTTCATAGTTTAAAAAGAGCAAACTGGTTATTTTCAAAAACTAATTTAAAATTTGCCTCTTTTAATTTTTTAATTTCATCCTGATTTAAGGTTACCAAGAAACTATAGCCAAGTTTTTTTAGTTCAATAAGGGGTTTATGAATTGAAGGAGAGCCTTTTCTGTCCATAAGATATAAAAGAGTAGTATCTCCAAGTCGATCAGTGACAATTTTATCCTCCGGTTTAGTTAAAGTGGAAACAATTTTGGCAATTTGTATAAGTTCTTGAGGGTAAGAGTAAAAATCACGAACTTTATAAAAAGAAAAAAAGTAAGAAAAAATAATAATAATTAAAATAAGCCCATATGTTAAAATGGGGACTAAAAATAATTTTTTATTAACAATTATATGATTTATTCCCATGCCAGAGGTGGCAGCGACTGAGGGAAGAATTATTGTTTGATAATATTCATGTTGAACGTTGCCTCCCTGAAAAAATAAAAGATAAAGAAAAGAGGATAAAGGAAGAGTATGGAGAAAAAAATTTTTTTGTTTACCTAATATTCCTAAAACGAAAAATACAGTTAAGTATCCACCTAAAATTAAATTATTTAATCGCTCAAAAAAAATCCAGCGAAAAAAAGCTGGTTTAAAAAAAATATTTTTCATTCCTTGATAGGTATTAACACTAGTTATTAGCCAATCGGTAGGAGGGATACCTTCAGGAAAGCGTTGGATATAAAAACGCCATAAAATAAAAGGCAGCATAGATAAAAGAAAAAAAATATAAAAAGAGATCTTTTTTAAAAAATTTATTTGGTATTTTCTAAAAAAAATAAAAATTAATGGAATTGCGTAAAAAATAGTTGTTGGTTTTGTCAAGATAGATAAAGAAAAAGATAAAATGGCAAATACAAAATAGAAAACAGCAAATAGATTGTTTTTTTTATTATTTGAAAATTGATACAGAAAAAAAATTGAAAGCATTGATAAAGCAACGGCGGTAGTTTCTGGTAGAATTACTCGCGAAAAAAAAACAAAAAAAGGAAAAACAGCATATATAAAGGCGGCAGAAAAAGCCGCTACTCTTCCTACCTCTTTTAGGAGAAGATAGTAAATGATAGCAATAATAATAAGAGAAAAGAAAGCGGTAACTAGTCTTCCCCAAATTTCAAGTGAAAGTTGAGGGAAGTTCTTATATAAAAAAGCGAAAATAGCGTTGTAAAAAGGGAATTCCACAAATCTTAAACCTTGAGGATTTTCAAGCCCAGCTGCGGACTGGTTGCTTGAGAGATCATCAAAACGCGGATGAAATAAATCAAAACCATCTCTAACAAAATTTCTAGCAACTGCAGCAGTATCCGCTTGTCGCCAGGAATGAAGATCAGCTAATGGAATATTAATTTTATAAAGACGGAAGATAAAAGCGATGATAATAATTGTAATTAATATAATAAAATCAGCCTTTTTCATAGTAACTGAGAGAGCCAATAAACAATCCACTAATTAGCCAGAATTGAAAAGCCACCTTTGATGCTTCAAAAACATCAATATATAAAGC
>CALLVF010000083.1 GCA_938010745.1 uncultured Patescibacteria group bacterium
AAAGTCTTAATTTATTTTGAATCTCAAAAAGTTTTGTTAAATTCTCTTTTTCCACCAAAAATCGTAAAAATTTCCAACCCTCAATTTGATATCGACTATATCTAGAAACACCCTCGACCCAATAATTTGCAATTGATAATGGTGGGAGACCAGGAATTGTTGGCACTGGAGCAACCTTTAAATTAATATCTGGATTGGCACTTTTAATGACTAAAACTTGCCATGAAGGTGCAATAATCATCGCTACTTTTTCTTGAATAAAGGCCATAGTTGAATTAGGCATATTTTCATCCCAAAAAGCATTAGGCGGCTCGGCAAACTTACGATAAATCTCGAGAGCACCAGCTGCCTCCGGTTGATCTAATTTAGTAATATCACCGCCATTTTGAGCAAGCATCAGACCAAAAATATCGGAAAAATGATCAACATTAGAAGAAGAACCAATAGCAATACCTGAAGTTATTAACTGGCCCTCTGTGTCTTTCACAGTTAATTTAGCCACTGCATCAGTCAGTTCATCCCATGTTGATGGTGTACTGGCAATACCTGCTTTTTTGAATAGTGATTCATTGTAAATCAAAACTAAACCATCAATCATTAAAGGCAAACCATAGTAGTAATTGCCTATTTTTAAATCTTTTTGATGTATCTTATAAAATGTTTTTTCAAACTCGTCTTTACTCATTACTGTTTCAGGTAATGGAGATGCAATTTCTTGAATCTGCGGCAACCAAGTATTATGAAATCGAAATATGTCTGGACCTTGACCATTTTTACTTCTAACAATTAACTTTTCACGGTAGTTTTGTGGATCCATTTTTTGGTATTTAATTTCAATATTTGGATGAGACTTTCTGTACTCTTCAATTAAAGGAGCAAAAACTTGTGGCTCTTCCCATAAACCCCAATATGTTAATGTTATTTTTTTTACCTCTTTTTTTGCACCAAAAATTAGTCTTAAAACAATAAATAAAATGACTGCAAAAACTAATACAGCAATAACTATAACAAGATACTTTTGTTTTTCTACTTGGTAAACAGGAGGAATAAAATCATTTGATTCCATTTGAGCTTGCGCAGCAGAAATTTCTGATGGAAATGGCGTGTCAACTTCTGGAGCAACTTCTTCGACTGGCAACGATTCATAAGAAGTTAAAGTTTCTGATTGATTTTCTTTTGTGTTTTTTCTATCATCATTCATATTAATAATGATAGCAAATATTAAAAGAATCATCATATTTTTCCTTTTTTTATTTCCAACTCTAATTTCTTTACTTGTTTGGTTTTTAAATGCGAAAAAAAATCAATTAGTAAATAGGATATATCCCAATGTCTATATTGACGGAAAAGACTTTGGATATAAAACAAAAAATGATATTGCTAATTATTTTGATGAAAAAAATGAGACTTTAAAAAGCGTCAAAATTTTTATTTCTTTTAAAGATCAAAAAATTGCAACTTTTTCAGCAGAAACATTAAACCTTCACTACGAAAAGGATTCAATAATTAATCAGGCCTACCTTATTGGTCGATCAAGTAATATATTTTCAAAAATTTATCAAAAAATAGTAACACTAACGAACTGGAGGCGATTTGAATTTAAAAGTTTAATAGAATACGACAAAAACTTAGTTAATGAATTCATAAATGACATTGAGCAAAGGTATAATAAACCAGCAAAAAATGCTCTATTTAGCTTTCAAGGTGATCGAGTTACTGCCTTTAGAAAAGAAGAACATGGACTAGAAATATTATCAGAAAAATTTAAAGAAGATTTTAATAAAACAATACAAAATTTAAAGAAAAAAGCTGAAAATAAGACAGTTGATATAAAATTAAAAATAATTGAACCTGAAATTACTTTAAAAAAAGCTAACACATTCGGTATTGAAGAACAACTTGCAGAGGGTAAATCTGATTTTAGTCATTCAATTTCGGAGAGAATTCATAATATAATCTTAGCCAGTTCAAAATTTAATGGCATTCTTATCCCTAAAGACAAAATTTTATCTTTTAATGAAACTGTAGGTGATATCTCCTCTTTTGCCGGCTATAAACCTTCCTACATTATAATGAAAGGAAAAACAATCCTAGGTGATGGCGGTGGAGTATGTCAAGTTTCAACAACTTTATTTCGAACAGCATTAAATGCCGGTTTACCAATTATTGAAAGAACACCACACACATATCGTGTAACTTATTACGAAAATGACTCAAAACCAGGTTTTGATGCAACTGTTTTTGCACCATATGTTGATTTAAAAATAAAAAATAACACACCAGCCTATGTGCTTATTCAGCCAGAAATTGATAAAGGTAAAAATTTATTAATAATTAGATTATTTGGAAAAAAGGATAATCGTAAAGTAGAAATCTCACCGGTAAGCATTTGGGATATTATCTCTCCTCCTCCACCAATCTATCAAAATGACCCTACATTAAGAAGGGGACAAATCAAACAAATTGAGTTTCCGGCATGGGGAGCAAAAGTTACCTTTAATTATAAAGTCATTAAGGAAAATAAGGTAATTTTTGAAAAATCATTTTATTCTTTCTATCGTCCGTGGCAAGCTGTTTTTTTAGTTGGCATGGCTGATTATTAACGAAACCATCTTGCTCTTCCTAGCCTATAACGAAGATTTTTTAATTTTCGCTCACCGATTATTTTTGCCGGTACTCCCCCAACTAGAGCAAAAGGAGGGACATCTTTGGTAACCACTGCTCCAGCGGCAATAATAGCTCCTTTACCAATTTTCACCCCAGGCTGAATAATCACTCCCGGCCCAATAAAAACGTAATCCTCAATTAAAACAGGAGCAATGCTAGCAGAAAAATATTCATCGTTTATTTCATGTTGAGAGTTGAAAATCATTACATTAGTAGCAATAGCTACATGATTACCAATGATTAATTTATCTCTTCCATCCAAAATTGCTGACTCGCCGATAATGGAATCTTCACCAATTTCAATATTTTTAGGTTCATAAAAACGACATCCCATGTGAATAGTTGAACCTTTACCAATTCTTATACCAGCCATCCTATAAAAAAAACGTCGTAAATAGTGACTAGGTAATAACCCAACTAAATGAAGCAAAAAGACTTCAAACTCCAAAATAATATTTTTAAACCTGGAGAATATTTTTTTTATTATTTGCTCATTTGTAAGCTTTTTGCCATTTTTATCTTCAATAGAAATGACCATATCTCTATTATACATAAGAAATAACCAACAATAAACAAAAATTAATTTTCAATGTCCTCTAAAAACCTTGATTTGACTGACTCCCCACGCCGCCCAAAAATAAACCTTCTTTTGGTATAAGTTATGTAAAGTCTTTTTTTTGCTCGAGTAATCCCAACGTAAAATAACCTACGCTCTTCTTCTAATTGATAATAATCATCAATCGCTCGAGAATGGGGTAAAATTCCTTCCTCAACCCCGGCAATAAAGACAGTATCAAATTCTAATCCTTTAGCCGCATGAAGAGTCATTAATTTCACTGATTCTTTTTCTTTTGTTAATTTTTCTTCGTCAAAATATTCTGACTCAACCAAAGTAACTTGTTGTAAAAATTCTGTTAAATTAGGATAATTTAATGCTACTGATTTTAATTCTTTAATATTTTCAATTCTTGAATAATCTTCCTCATCTTCCAAATCAAAAAGAGAAAGATAATCAGTCGCTGATAAAACTTCTTCCATTATCTCTACTGTTTCTTTTTTATTGATTTCCTCCCTTAATTGATTGAAAATTGCTTTAAATTTATCATAACGCTTTTTCCCTAAGCCTTTGACTCTTTTTAAAGATATTCCATCTTTTGGGTTAATCAGTAATCTAAGATAAGACAAAATGTCTTTTATCTCTTTTCTTTCATAGAATCTTGTCCCCCCGATTAACATATAGGGAACGGCATGATGTAAAAAAGCTTCCTCAATTATTCGTGACTGGACATTGGTCCGATACAAAACTGCTATCGAAGAAAAAATAAAAGGCAAGTTTTTAATGGTTTCAACGATAAAAATAGCCTCATCTTCTTCATTTTCAGCCTCATAAAAAAATATTTCCTCACCTTTTTCATTGGCTGTTTTCAGATGAAGAATTGGGTGAGTAGTATTCTTTGAAATTACTTTGTAGGCAAAATCTAAAATATTTCCAGTAGATCGATAATTTTCTTCAAGATAAAAAATTTTAGCCTGAGGAAATTCATTTTGAAATTTATTTAAGTTAGTTATCTGTGCTCCACGCCATGAATAAATACTCTGAGAAAAATCACCAACAACCGTAATATTCCCACTACTTTTTCCAAGCATTTTTATTAAGATAAATTGAGCATGATTTGTATCTTGAAATTCATCAACAAGAAAATAACGAAATTTATTCTGATAAAATCTCAAAACTTCACTCTCATTTGCAAAAAGATAAACTGTATTCATTAATAAATCGTCAAAATCCATAGCATTATTTTCCTTTAGCCTTTTTTGATAATTCTTATAAACCAAATCAACTACTTCTGCATAATTGCAAGAGGAAAAATAGTCTAAATATTTTGAAGGTAAAACTAATTGATTTTTTGCTTCTGAAATTCGATTTAAGTAAAATGAGGGAGTGTATATTCGAAGAGAATTATCTTTAATGATCTCTTTAACTAAAGCCAACTGATCATTTTCATCATAAATTAAAAAATTATTCTCATAGTCTAAAAATGAGGCATATCTTCTGAGAATGTTTGCGCAAAATGAGTGAAAAGTTCCTATGAAACCAATATTGCGACATTTACTTAAATTAAAAATTCTTTCTTTCATCTCATTTCCAGCTTTGTTTGTAAAGGTTACCATTACTATTGATAAGGGGTTAATTTTTAAATAATTTATTAAATAAATAACTTTATAAACTAAAACACGAGTTTTACCACTACCAGCACCGGCAAGTATTATTGAAGGACCACTACTATTTAAAACAGCTTCTATTTGTTGTTTGTTTAAACTTTCAAGTAACAATCTTTTATCCATTAATGTATAATTATAAGAAAATTTAAGAATAAGACTATAAAATTGTTAATATAAATGAATAAAAAATTTAAAATACTTGCTTTTTATTTAGTTATTCTCCAACATGAAATACTTTATTGCCAATTGGAAAGCAAATAAAAGTATTAAAGATGCTTTATTCTGGCTAAAAATATTTTTTCAAAAACCTTTTATTAATACTAAAGCAAAAATTATAATCTGTCCTCCTTATCCATTACTTTATCCCTTAGCAGAAAAGATTAAAAATTTCTCTAATATTTACCTTGGTACACAAAATATTTCCGAATTCGACAGCGGTAGTTTTACTGGCGAAGTTCCGGGATTAATAGTTAAAGACTTAGTTCAATATACACTAATCGGACACAGCGAGAGAAGAAAATACTTTTTGGAAACAGAAGAGCAGATTGAAAAAAAAATTATTCAAGCAAAAAAGAATCAAATTGAGCCCATTCTCTGCATAAGAGGTAAACAAGATAGAATTAATCCAATAGCATCAATTATTGCATATGAACCAGATTACGCCATCGGCACAGGGTTTAATGAAAATCCAGAGGAAGTTATCGCTACAAAGAAAAAATTAAGCCTAAAACCAAAGACTTTATTTTTATACGGCGGAAGTATTAACGAAGATAATGCTAAAGATTATTTAAAATATCAAGAAATTGATGGTCTATTAGTAGGTAATTGTTCACTTGATCCTTTTAAATTTAGGCAAATAATTGATTCCTGCTGAATTAATTAAAAAATAAATGCTAAAAAAATTAAGACAGTAGCGCCGAAAAAAATTATTAAAGCATTACTAATGTAACCTGTCTCCGGTAAAGCCGTTAATTTAGTTGCGCTTGGCGAACTATCAACATTTTCAAAAACACTACCAGTAATTACTGTTGGTGAAGGATTAGTGTAAACAAGAATAATTTCTGTTGGTGTTGGTGATAAAACTTCTGTTGGTGAAATATAAAATAACGTAGGAGATAAAAAAGGTGTTGGAGTAGAATATAAGTTAGCCGAATTTAAAGCAATAGTACGAGTATAAGTTTTACTTTGAGCTTTAGTTTTTACCGATAATATTGGAGATGAACTAGTTGATGAATTATCAGCTAGAAGATAAGCAACATAAAAACTTAATATTATCAAAAAAGCAGTAATTAGTAAAAGAATAACAGTCATTAACTTTGATTTTTTCATATTGACATTTTATTGACTCAACCAACCATCTTCTTTAGAATGAAGTTGCCCTTCAATTTTTAACAATGCTTCATCAGTTCCAATTAAATATTCGATGTAGTAAATTTTTTTTTCTTTATTAAAATTAACCGTAACATCTTCACTACTCCAGTAATCTTTATTTACCCTTATTCTTGCTTTATCAATATCTGGATCAGGCACTGTTTCTAATCCTATATAAATTTGCTCTCCAGATTTTAACTGCTTAATCTGCTCATCATTTAACTCCACCCAATTTTGGTTATAAATCTTTATCCCAGAGGAAACAATAAAATTTACAACCGGTGTTGGTAAGACATTTGTTGTTGCTGATTTTTTTTTATCAAAATTCAAAATATTTAAAATAATTGTTATCCCTAAAACTAAAAAAATTATAATTGATCCAATCAACAGTCCATTTCCCCTTCTTTTTGTTAGTTTTTCTTTTTCAATTTTTGTCATTGTTAACTTATTATCAAAACTTATTTTATGATTCTCATTGAATTCAGGAATGACTGGTTTGTTTTTGTAATTCAGATCTTTTTTTAAAAGGTAAAATTGATAGACAACGAAAATTCCAGTTATTAAAAAAGCAATTAAACTTATTTTATTTATTGAAAAAAATAACTCTACTATTTCCATATTAATAATTTTATTAAAAAAAGATTTCAAAAAACAAGAAGAGCCCCTAACCCAAAAATAATAAAAGAAGCACCAAACAAAATCGAGAAAAAAGAATCATTTCCTGAAACTGGTAAAGACGAAGATGGAATAGGTGTAAAAGTTGACATTAAAGTCGGGGATACTTGTAATGTTGGTGATGGATTTAAAGTTGGTGATAGAACAGTAGGAGTAAGGGTAATCGTTGATGAGGGAGTCGCTTCACCCAATACCGCTGCATCTGATCCTTCTTTTCCAATTATTGTAAATTTTCTTTGAATAACAAATTCTTTTCCATTTTCACCTTTTGTATTAATTGAAATAACATTCTCACCTAAACTTAACGGCTCAGGTGGTAAAAAACTCCATAATCCTTTTTTATCAGCTTTAACTTTAGCTGAATATATTTTTGATGATTTAATTAAAATCAAAACTTTCGTTTCGGGTAAAGCAGTACCTTTAATTAAAGGTATTCTACCTGGGATAATTGCATTTTGTTTTGGATAAATAATATCAATCTTATTATCTTTTCTGGTGGATGAGACTGAAAGAATATTTTTATCTTGATTAAAATCATAATTTTTTCCTATGACAATTGTTTCCGGTAAAGGTGATATTTTATCAGGATTTGTAATAATAGTACTATTTTTACCTTCTTCGTTAAATATTTCTAGTAAAATTTTTGAAGATGAACTTATTTTACTTAGATCCATTGGTATGAGCCATTCACCTGTTGATTTAGTTAAAGAAGAAGAAATCACTTTTTCATTAACTTTCAAAATAACAATTCCTCCTGACAGCGGTTGATTATTGAGCTCAACGACCCGACCATAAGCTGGTTTTAAGTTTTTTGAGACATCATTGTTTAAAATCGTGGAAAAATTGAATGGAATGTTAATTTGCTTACCAGTTATTTTGTTCCCGCTAACTATCAAAAAAAAGTATTCTTTTTTTTCCTCAAGATTTCTTATTGTCACATAGTGATTATAGTAAGGATTTTTTTTTGAAGGCAAATCTCTATCATCAAGAGCAATTTTATTAAGTTTTTTCGGTGTCTCCCCATATATTACCCATCCAATTTCTTTTTCTTGTGACTGCCAAAAAATTGTTACTGAGTTACTTGATATATTTGTTATCTCAACTCTTTTTAATTTATTATTATAAGCCTTGGATGGTTGATTAGTTCCGGAAAAAATTCTCAAAAATATTAGCAAAACGAATAAAATTACTATAATTGCCGCTGGAACAGGAATTTTTGGCTTGTTTTTAAAATATAGTCTTGAGTAAATCATAATTCATGTTTTTTCCTCTAAAAATTTTAAAATTTGAGAATCAATTTCATATTTTCTAATTTCAGGTAAAGATAATTTTTCTTTTATCTTTTCCTCAGTGGCAGCGTGATAAATATCAGCAATTAACCAAAAAATAACTGATAGAAAAATAACTATTGAAAGAATTAATATTTCTTTTTTATTCATAATCTTTTTTTACAAATAGTAACCTTCAATATCAAAAACAATTTTTAATTGTGAAGAATTTGTACTTTGTTCATCTCTTGAGATAACAACTTTTTCAATTGTTTTAAGTCTCCTTTGACTGATCAAATAATTTATAAGCTGTAAAAAATTATCAAAATTACTTACTCCTTCAATATTTATTTTTACTGTATCCAAAGTATTTTTTCTACTAGCTAGTAAATTTACATCAGAAACATCTGCTTTTTTAATTTGAAAAGAACTAAGGTCAGCAGCTTTTTTAATATCCCCAATTATCATGTTAATTTGAGGCTTATCTGGAACTGCTTGATTTAATAAGTTCAACTTTTCTCTATTATTTTCAAGCTGCTGTTGAATTGATGCAATATTTAAAATTTTTTCTTCATAAAGACTATCTACTCTCTTAAGCTCATTTTCTTCCTTTTTTAAAGCAAAAATTGATGTAAGTGAAGGTCTTATAACAAAAACAATAAAGAAAGAAAAAATTAAAAAAAAGAGTATAAAAAATGTATAATCAGCTGCTTTTTTTGTAAAAACATTTTTTGGAAAAGTATTTTTATTCATACTTAAATTTTAAAATTTTCTAAAACTAAACTAAAAATGAAACCATTATCTGATTTTTTAACACTCTCCAAGATTACCTTATCAAATTTATTTTCTTTCTTTAAAAGATAATAGTATGCTTGTAATTGATTAAGATCGCTAGTTCGTCCAATCATCTTTATCTTATAATTTATTATTTCCAATTTAATTAATGATGCTGCTGCTGGATAGATGGAAATAACATAATTTATCATTTCATTAAATTTTTTTTGATTGGCAATGACTTTGTTTACTTGAATCATTTGCTTTTCGATAATAGTCATTTGCTCAAGAATTGGATAAATAACTTGAATTATCTCTTTTTTTTGATTAACCGCCTCCCTTAATTCAATAATTCGTTGATCAATCTGAAATCGGTAAAAAAAAACACTAATTACGATTAATTGAGTAAATACAATAATGTACCTTAAATAATTGAGGAAAAAATAAACTACACGCTCAATAAATGTAGCTTCTTTTTTAGGTATTAAATTTATGTTGTACTTCATGATGACTGAAGTTTTTTTACCAAAAGGCTAATTTTTGACTTTAATCTTTTAGCCTTATTTTTATGAATTACGTGTTTTTTTGCTGCTTTATCAATTTTTGAATAAAATTGATTTAGTAATTTTTTTAAATCACCTTTTTTCTTTTTTATTTTACTAATCAATAACTTATAAGCTTTTACATAAAAAGCGTTATTTTGCATTCTCTTTTTATCTTTTCTTACTTTTTTTTTGGCAGATTTTGTTATAGGCATAAAATTTTTCCCTCCTTTCTTTTAATAAAAATTAATTAAGTAACTAATTAATATTCTTTCTCAAATATTTTTTCGCCATAACTTCCATTAAATTTTAGATTTAATTTAATTTTACCAACTAATTGATGATAAACACACGTACCTGATGAGCAAGTTCCAAGTGTTAATTTTTTTTGAAAATTTTTTTTATTTTCGACATCAATTGTTCCAATTATACCTTGAAATCCCTGATTTTTAGTTTGGTAAGATAACTCATAATCTATCGTTTCTGTTGTTTGAGGTATGTTGTCAATTTTTAACAATACTTCTTTTCCTGAAAGCAAACTAATTAAATCAATCTTAACTGTATTGTCTATTGTTGGTATTTTTACTTCTGTTGGCTGGATTAAATCTGTAGTTTTTTTACTTTTATTTTTTGCAAATAAAGCCAAAAAAATAACAAGTAAAAGCAAAAAAATAAAAATTAAGCTGTATAAATATTTTTTTTTGTATTTCATAATAATTTTTCTTTAAAAAAATTTTTCAGTTTACTTACAGAAACTCTTACTTGTTCGGCTGTATCTCGATAGCGAACTGTAACAGTGTCATCTTCTAGTGTCTTAAAATCAATTGTAACACAAAAAGGCGTACCAATTTCATCTTGAAAATAATATCTTTTACCGATGTTACCACGATCATCCCAAAAACAAACAAAATCCGCCGCTTTTAAATCATGGTATATTTTTTTTGCCTTTGAAACTAATTTTTCTTTGTTAGCCAAAAGAGGAAAAACAGCAATCTTAATCGGCGCTAAACTTGGATTTAATTTTAAAATAACTCGCTCTTTTTCTTCACAGTAGGCATCAATTAAGAAAAAAAGCAGTGCTCTATCAACGCCACCAGAAGTCTCTATTACCCAGGGTGTATACTCTTCATTTATCTGCTGATCTTTGTAGGTTAATTTATGGCGCGAGAGATCCCAACTGCCGCGGTGATGAATCCCCTCAAACTCACTCCAACCAAAAGGAGCATAATACTCAATATCAAAAGCTGCTTTAGCATAATGAGCTCGCTCATCTTTCTCATGTTCTCTCACCCGCAAATTTTCCTTTTTAATACCCAACGATAAATACCAGTTCATTCTTTCATTTAGCCAATACTGCAACCATTTGTTTGCCTCTTTTTCATTAGGTTTGATAAAAAACTCAAGTTCCATTTGCTCAAACTCACAACTTCGGTAAGTAAAATTTCCCGGAGTAATCTCATTACGAAAAGCTTTTCCAATTTGTGCAATTCCAAAAGGAATTTTTACTCTTGCTGAATTAACAATATTTTTAAAATTTACAAAAACTCCCTGCGTAATTTCTCCACGCAAGTAAGCTTTTTGCTTTGGTTCAGTTACTCCTAAAAAAACCTCTGTTAATAAATTAAACTTTTTTGGTTCAGTAAAGTTATCTTTGGCAAAACAGTTTGGGCAAGAATTACCCTCAATTTTATCGGCACGAAAACGTTTATGACAACTTTTGCACTCAAATAGGGGATCAGAAAAAGCTGCCACATGACCTGATGACTCCCAAACCTTAGGATTCATAATTATTGCCGCATCTATACCAACTACATCCTCTCTTTGATAAACCATCCTCTTCCACCATTCTTTTTTAATATTGTTTTTCAATTCTATCCCCAAAGGACCGTAATCCCAAAAACCACCAATTCCTCCATAAATTTCTGAAGAAGGATAAATAAAACCTCTTCTTTTAGCTAAAGAAGCAATTTTTTCCATAAATTAATTAATTATAAAATAAAATGCCTATTTTTGTAAGGAATATTACCAAAAACGTGGAATTTTTTCATTAATAATTTCCTCAATTAAATTTTTTATTTCATTAAAACTTTTTTTTTCTCTTATATATCCTAAATTAATTAAAACTTCATTTAAGTAATTATTTAAAGTAAAATTATCAAAATCATTTTTTTTTGCTAACTCAAATAAAAATTTTTTTGTTAATTCAAAAACTTTTTCCTCTCTTTGATTTTCAGGCAGTAATCTATCTAAAATGAAAAAATATAAGTAAATCTTTATTAATTTACTTTGATTATTCTTAATTGTTAAAAATCCTGAAACTAATTCGGTTTCTTTTAATGAAAAGAAACTTTTTTTTACATAAATAGTAGCATTAATAAAATTTCCTGTTTGCAAATGAGATAAACGTCGACTTGTTATTTTTTTTACACCAAAACCAACAATCCTTACTAATCCGTATTTTTCCGTAAAAAGAGTTAATAAAACATCTTTGTTAAGTAGATCTTGTTTTTTTAAAACAATAGCTTGAGTTTTAAAAATTCTTGTCATAAAACTTACCTCGTTTTAATCTTTAAACATTCACCAAAGATCTAAAAATAGAGTAAGTATCATCGGTTTAAAATTTAATTTTTATTTAGCTATAAACTCCTTATCAACATCAAAAACACCATCATAAACTTTTTTTCCTTCAATTTCTAATCTTAATTTTTGCTTATCTGTTCCAGGTTGCTTTTGAATTAAAATCTGATAATTTTTATTAAATAAATTTTGAGGTAATCTATAAATAACACTAATTTGTGCCTTTCCTTGGGTGGGAACTTCTAAGTAACCCTCAAAAACAGTTTTCCCCAAATCTTCATAAACCCTTACCTTTTTTAATGATCCTCTAAATTCTAAAAGTTCTGATCCTTTGGGAACATAAATTCTAACCCAATTTCTCAAGGTGGCATTAAGACACAAACCTCCTCTTTCAAGATTGCAGTCTGAATGGGGATATGGATTGCGATATTCAACAATTACCTCACGATTTATTTTTCCTTGATTATCTTTTTTTGTTTTAGAAGTTATAGTCTCGGAAACAAACATGTTTGACTTAGCTCCGGCAAAGTTGACATTGTTTATATGTAAATAATCACCAGAATACTCTCTGATTCTTCCGGCAAAATTAAGTTTCTCCACTGCCTGCTGAAGTTCTTGATCAACAAAATAAAGTAATATGTGTTTTTCTTTTAAATTTTCAAACATTTGTTGGGCTAAAATTCCCCAATATTTTGATGGAGAAAAACCTAATGCTTTATAAAATAATACATACATTAAATCACCTAAAATACCTTTTCTATTTTCCCTTATGTAGGGCGTTGGTCTATCAACTATATCAAATAGTCGATATAAAACCTGTGGGCAATCACAACGAGGATCTATTTTTGCCGAAAAAATAATTCCATTTACTTCTGTGTCACCAAAAATGGTTAACATATCTACTAACACCTTGCTATCAACGGCAACAATCCCATCATATTTAACTCTTCGACTACTTTTTTGGTAAAGGGTGTTAAACAAATTAACCGAGGTAGGAAAATCTGGTGATAAATTGCTGTCACGAATGTTAAAAGTGTAAACGCCCTTATGATAGGTAAGAACTTCAGGAGGAGCTGGTGGATGAAAAGAGATGCTGTTATCTAAAGAGTAAATATCATCGGAAGCAATTATTCTAATTTTTCCGTCTTTGACTTTAAAAACAGCGTAAGAAGTCAAAAAACCGCCGGTAGCTCTTCTTTCTTTATCGTTTTGAAAAAGAACAAGATAAGTCATTTCTTTATCTTTACCAAGAATTTCTGGCAATCTTTTTACTAAGGGTTTAGCATCAACAAAAATAGCCGTTAAACCAGAAATCTGTCCTTTGAAGTTTTCAATTTTTTCTCTGATAATCAATTTTCCAATCTTTTTAGGATAACGGTTAGGATTAATATTTTTTATCCGATTTTGCGCCCGATCAAAATCATAGGAAATTTTGTCTAGCTTAACTAAAACCTTGTCCAAAGTCATCACCGCCGTTTGCAATCTTTCCTCAGCAGAACGCTCAACAAAAGATGTAGATCCTTTCTTAAAGCCAATCAAATCAGCATAGGGTTCAATAGCAATGACGGCCTCTTTACCAGCATCAAGCAGATATCTACCAGCTTCTACAGCATTTTTAAAATCCCCAACATAGGGGATAAATGATGCCCAATAAATAGCTTTCGCCTCTTTTTCAAAATCGGCATATTTTTTTGAAAAATCCGTTAGTTTTTTATCCAACAGGTCAAAATCATTGCTAGTAAAAGCTTTCTTTAATTCTTCAGCCGCAGCATAAATTATCTTTGCTTTTTTTTCAATTTTAAGTATCGGTTGGTAAATAAAAAAATAACTCAAGAGTATGAAAATTAGCAAAAATATAATAAGTCTCTTTTTTTTCATCATATTTCTACAATTTATAAATTTTTAATTTTATACCGCCCCTTTTCCAGTAATCATAATTAAAGGAGTTTTTAAAATAATTTTCAAATCTTGCCATAAAGACATATTATCTACATATTTTGCATCAAGAGCAATCCTTTTGTCAAAATTTATTTCACTTCTTCCCGAAACTTGCCACAAACCAGTTATACCTGGTTTAACTGAAAGTACTTTTTTTACAAGCTTTCTAGTAAATGGAAACTTCTTTTGCTGATTTTCAAGCTCATCTGGATAATAAGCCCTTGGTCCAACAATACTCATTTCTCCTTTTAAAACATTAATCAGTTGAGGAATCTCATCTATTGAATGTTTTCTAATAAACTTTCCTATTCTTGTTACTCGTGGATCATTTTTAAGTTTGTAATTTCCTCTTTTGTACAAACTGAAAAGGTAACGAAATTGAGGATCGCTTCTTAGTAAATAATGAGCATTAACAATCATTGAGCGAAACTTATACATTTTAAAACGATTTCCATTCTGCCCAATTCGTTCAGGCACATCAGCTAAAACTGGGCCTGGTGAATCCATCTTTATCAAAATAGCAGTAATTAAGAATAAAGGTGAAAAAAAAATCAACAAAAATATTGCCATGATAACATCTAAGGGTCTTTTTATATATCTGTAGTAAAAGTTGTGATCAAGTGAGTTCTTCATTTTCTGTACCTTGAAAATTTTCAACTAATTTTTTAATTTTTGGAACAGAGTTTTTCTTGGTAATAAGAAGAACATCGGCAGTATTGACAACAATATTTTCATCTAAATCAATACCAACAATTAATTTATTGTCCTCATAATTGTAAATTAATGAATCCCTTACATGTTCTAAAAATACTTTACCGCGAATTACATTTTCATAAGGATGATTTTCTAGAGCCTCCTTTAATGATTCCCAAGCGCCTATATCACTCCAGCCTATATCTTCAATAATTGCCAAGGCATCTTTTTTGTCTAAATTTTCCAAAATAGCATTATCAAAATTTATACTTTCTACTTTTCCATAATATTTTTTTAAAATTGTTGAGAAATTTTTATTTCGGTAAAATTTGAGAATTTTTTCCGTGTTTTGATAAATATTGGGGGCTAAACGCGAAAAAGCATTGTAAAGAAATTGGGCTGTAGTAACAAAATAACCTAAATTCCATGCGTAATTGCCTGAATTAAAAAAGTTTTTTGCTGTTTGTTCATCAGGTCGATATTTAAACCCTTCAAACTGATAAAAATTCAATCCATCAATTGTTTGGATTCTTTTTCCAAAATGAATATAACCAAGATTGATACTTGGATAACGTGGTTTATGACCAATAAAAACAATTTTTTGAGGATTTTTCTCAATATAAGAGGCAGCAATTTTGATAATTTTCTTAAAAAAAACAGTCTTTTTAACCAAATGATCACTCCATAAAATAATCAATGGTTCTTTTGGATAAAGACGGTAAAAAATTCCAGTGACTAAAGCAATTGCCGGACCGACATCTTTTTTTTCTGGTTCAAAAAAAAAGTTTTCATTAGGAATTTCTGGTAATTGTTCTTTAACTATTTTGTTATAAATTATGTTGGTGGCAATATAAATATCTTTAGGTTTAAAATCAGGATAAAGTCTTTCAACTGACAACTGAAGAGTTGATTTATCCCCAATAATCTTTTCAAATTGTTTGGGTGATTTTTTTCTTGATAAAGGCCAAAGTCTTGTTCCTGTTCCACCGGCAAAGATAATTGCTTTCATTTAAACTAAATTAATAATGAATAACACCATTTAATAAAATTTGTGAACCTTAAAATAAATTTTTTTACGCTGATTTGAAAATTTTGCTCCCCCCACCTTTGTTAATTGTTATTAGTTTTAAAAATTTTCTGACAAAAATCTTTTTTTCAAATTTTTTTATATTCTTTAGTCCAAATTGGCGGGTACTGTGTCTTAAATTGTATGATATTAACTCAAATCTTTCAAGTATCTTCGCTAAAGATTCTTCATTCTGCTTATCAAAAAATAATCCTGTTTTTTCTTCTATTATTGTCTCCTTAGCCCCTCCTTTTCCATAAGCAATTACTGGCGTGCCAAAAAACTGCGATTCAATGGCTACATAACCAAAATCTTCCTCCTGAGGCATAATTAAAGCCTTAGCTTGAGAATACAACCAAGCTAATTTTTGATCGTCTACATTTGAAAAAAAGATAATATTCTTGCTTGCCATTTTTTGTAATTTTCTCTTTAAACTTCCCTCACCAACAACAATCAAATTGTAAGAAAGCTTCCTAAATAACTTAATTACTAAGTCCACTTTTTTGTACGGCTCAAGACGAGAAACTACTAAATAATAATTGTTTAAATTTGAAACCAATTTGGTAAATCTTTCTTGAAAATTTAATGGAAAAAGTTGAGATTTTATTTTCTGCCAATAATCAAAATCAAAAGGCGGATAAATAACTTCACTTTTTCTTTTATAAAATTTTAAACAACGTTTTGATGCTGTCTGGGAAATTGCAATAATTTTATCTGGTCTTTGCGCACCAATATAATCCCATTTCTTAAAATAATTTATATTGGGGGCCCTATATTCTCTTGACATAAACCATAAGAAACGGGTTGGAGTCATAAGATAGCAGATATGGAATGTTTTTGGTTTTGTGATTACTCCTTTGGCAAAGGATGAGCTAACAGAAATAACAATATCATATTGATCAAAATTAAAAGATTCAAAAGCAAAAGGATAAAAAGGTAACGAAAAAATTCTATTTGTTTTAATAAAATTAGGCAAATTTTGAATAAAAGAAGTCTGTATCTTCCATTTTCTTGCCCAAAAAGCATTTTGAGGATTAAAATAGGAAGTAAAAAAAGTTGCCCTAGGGAAAATTTGGTGCAATATTAAAAGTAATCTTTCTACCCCTCCCCATTTGTCAAACCAATCATAAACAATGGCAATTTTCATCATTTTTTTAACTGTTGTTGATAAATTTTAAGTGTTTCTTTTGTCATTTCTAAAAATGAATATTTTTTCAGAACAAAATTATAATCAAATTTTATTTTTCTAGACAAAAAAAGATTTATTTTTTTCCTAATATCCTCAACATCATATGGATTAAATGACAAAAACTGATTAGCTAATACTTCTTTAAAAACAGGAATATCCGAAGCAATTATCGGACAACCAAAAAATGCTGCCTCAATAAGTGGCAAACCAAAACCTTCAGAAAAAGAAGGATGAATTAACGCTTGAGCATTTTTATAAAAGAAAACTAAATCAGCAAAACTGGGATGATAGTAAAAAATGATCTTTTTTCCTAATTTTAATTTATTAACTAATTCCTCAGTTTTTTCACTAAAATAATCCCTTGGTCCTGTCAAAATTAATTGCTTATTATCATCATTAATTCCAGAAAATGCCATTAATAGGCGTTTAACATTTTTGTGAGGATAAAAATTACCAACATAAAGAAAAAAACTTTTTTTAAATCTTAATCTAAGAGACTTATTTTCCTTTGTCTTAATAAGATTTTCATCAACTCCTTCATAAATAACTTCTGTCTTACCGTTAATCTTTTCCCCAAATATTTTCTTTAATTGCTTTTTGACAGTTAAAGAGGGTGTAATTAGTATTACGGCATTTTTTATTTGCCTGCTTAAAACAAATTTATAACCAAGATATTTAATTTGGTATAAGAGTAAATTATTAGTGGCAGCTTTTCCTGTTTTAAAAAGAAGAGGGGTAAGATCGTGAACAGTGGCAATAAATTTTTTTTGATAAAAAGCAGGATAACTAAAATAAGTAAAATGGATTAGATCTAAATTATCTCTATAAAGAAGTTTTAAAAAATCCCATTGCTCTTTAAACGTGTGCCAGTAAGCGGTAGTTTCTCTTTTAATAAAGTTTTTATTGGTAAAAATTATTCTATCTGAATCTTTTTTTAAAATATAAATATAAAATAAAAAATTTGGTGGTGAAACTCTTTGCAAATTACTTAAAAAATTGCGAAGATATGTGCCGACCCCTGTTTGAAAATAAAGCCTGGCATCGATGCCAATTTTCATTATTAAAATCGACTTTTAAAATCTATAAAAAAGTAAACTAATTTATTAAAAAAATAAGGATATTTTTTTTGATAATGTTTTCGGTAAAAAATCTTCATTGCCTCATAAAATTGTTTTTTAGTCAAACTATTATTTTTCTTTATTCCACTTGCATATTTTAAATGAATAACATGAAATAATGGATAATAAATAATTTTATATCCCAAATGCTTAATGCGAAAACACAAATCTATATCTTCTCCATACATAAAAAATTCCTCATCAAATCCTCCAACTTTTTCCAAGATATCTTTGCGTGTAAGAAAAAAAGCACCACTTATTGAATCAACTTCGTGAATGGTATTTAAATCAAAGTAAGTCAAGTGATAACCACCAAAAAATTTGCGTAAAAAAGGAAGCTTTCCCAAAAATTTTTCCAGCTTCAAAAAATAAGATAAAGAATTCCAAAGGGTGGGAAAACCTCGATGGCAAGCAGGATCAATTTTTTTTGTGGGTAAATTTATCTTTACTGTCAAAGCCCCAACTCTTTGATCTTTTTCAAGATAATCAATTAAAACATCGAAATCAATTTTGTCAACAATAACATCAGAATTAAGAAACAGGATATATTTACCCTGCGCTTCTTTTAACGCTTGATTGTTAGCCTTAGCAAAACCAATATTACTTTTATTTTTTATTAATTTAAAATTTTTATAAACTTTAAAACTTTCCAGCATTTGCCAACTACCATCAGTGGAAGCATTATCAACCACAATAATTTCAATTTCTAAAGAAGGTGATTTTTTTAAATTATCAATTAAAGAAAATAGACACTTTTTAGTTAACTTTTTTGTATTATAGGAGAGAATGATAATTGAAAGATCCAACATAAAAATATCTTACTTCACAAGATTTTTATAAATTTTACCGCTTTGGAGACTGTTTTTTCCGCCTTGCCTTTCCTCCTGTCCCAACTTGCCTTCGTTGACGAACTCTTGAATCACGAGTTAACAAACCATTTTTTCTTAAAATTGGTTTAAACTCATCTTGATTAACTAAAACTAAAGCTCGAGCAATACCATGAGCAATTGCTTCAAGCTGACCAGTCTTCCCACCCCCTGAAACCTTTATTGACACAGCAAATCTATCTTTTGTATTAGTTAATTCAAATGGTAAATTATAAGTTTTTTCTGCCACTTTATCAGCAAATATTTCTTTTATTGGTTTATTATTAATAAAGATTTCACCAGCTTTAATTTTTGCTCCCTCAACATCTATTTCTTTTTCTTTTCCCAAAATATACAATCTAACACGCGCTACAGCACTTTTTCTTCGTCCTATTGCCTCATAGTATTGAATATTTTTTGTTTTTTTTGCCATAATTAAATATGTTTAATTTTAATTAGTTGTTTTCCTATTTGATTCTTGATTATTTATTTTATCGGTGTAAGGATGTTTATCATCAGTAAAAATAAATAACCTTTTTAATCTTTCATCTCTTAATTTATTCTTAGGCAACATTCCTGAAACTGCATGTCTTATCACTTCTGTTGGATCTTTTTTAAACAAAGTTTGAAAATTTATTACCTTTAATCCACCTGGATAGCCCGAATACTTTGTATATTTTTTTGTCTTAACCTTTTTACCAGTTAGTCTTATTTTTGAAGCATTAATAACAACGACATAATCACCGTTATCAAGATAAGGAACATAGTTAACCTTATGTTTGCCTTGCAAAATCTTCGCTATTTTAGTGGCAAAGCGTCCTAATACTTCACCGTTAGCATCAAAAAGATGCCATTCTCTTTTAATATCTTTTAACAAAACCGATTTTGTTGATAGTGTAATTTTCACCATATATTTATTAACTATCTTTAATAACAGGATAAGCCCATTCCAATCTAGCAGTCTCTGATCCATCTGAATCTTTTTTTCCGATCTTTATTATTCTTACATACCCACCTTTAATATCTTTTACTGCAACACCAATTCTATCAAAAAGATCGTTAATTAATTTTTTATCGCCGATGAAACGCAATAAAAAATTTTTATTGGCTTCTGTTTTTATCTTGGCTTTTCCAACTAATTTTTCAATACACGATTTGGCTATTTTTGCCCTCTTTAAAGTTGTAATCATTTCCCCTTTTTTGAGAAAATTTACTACTAACTTAATCACCATCATTTTTGTAGCATCTTTTCCTTGTTTGAACTTTATTTTTTTTACTCTGTGTCTCATTTTTTTTATTTAACTTAATTAATTTTAATCCCCATTTTTTCTAGCTCTTCTTTAATTAAGCCTATCGATTTTTTGCCCACACCCTTCATTTTAGATAATTTCTCCTCACCAACATTTATTAAATCAGCTACAGTTTCAATATTTTCTCTAAGTAATGCATTAATTACCCTTGAGGGTAGATTTAACTCATCAATAATCACTTCATTCCATTTCTTATCAACTACTTCTTTATTTTTTGTTTCTTCATTTTCTTCTTTATGAGGAATATTTTTTGGTGATAAAATATGAGCAAAATACAAAGATAAAAGATTTGCTGATTCTTTCAGAGCTTGTTCAGGTTTTATACTTCCATCCGTTTCAATCTCCAAAATTAATCTTTCAAAATCACTTTTTCTTGATACTCGCGTCTCTTCTACCTTATAGTTTACCTTTCTGATTGGAGAAAAAAAAGCATCAACAGGTATAAAACCTGTAATCTTATTCTCTCGCTCTTCCACAACAGAATAACCAATACCAACTTCAACAATTGCTTCCAAATTAAAATGAGCGTTGCTGTCAGTAATTTCGGCAATATAAATATTTTTATCAACAGGCTGTATTTCGCCAGTAATATCTTTACTGTAAATTTTTCCGGTTTTTTTTGCTTCAAGAAAAATTTTAAATGGACCAGAACCTCTCGGCTCAAATTTTATTTTTTTAAGATTTAGAATTATTTCTAAAACAGACTCCTTTACTCCCTTAATCGTGGTAAAAAAATGAGGAACGCCTTCAATTTTTACATTTGTTATTGCTGCACCTTTTAGACTGGAAAGTAATGTTCGTCTCAAAGCATTACCCAAGCTATGGCCAAAACTTAATGGTAACGGCTCGAAAACAAATTTGCAAAAGGTATTTGATCCCTCCAGAGTTTGAATATAAAAATTAGGCGTTAACATATTAGTTTTACTGAGTTTAATAAAATTTATAATAAATTAATTATCTAGAATAATATTCAATAACTAATCTTAAATTAACTTGCTTTTCAATCTGCCCCCTATCAGGCGCAGAAATTAATTTTCCTATTGCTCCTTTTCTTTCCAACCACTTAGGAATAATAATATCTTTATTATTGAGACTTTTTTCTATATAGGGAATCTTCATCGTCTTTTCTGAATCAAACGAAATTATATCATTTATTTTGACTTGATAAGAGGGAATTGTTAATTTTTTATTATTAACCAAAATATGACCATGGGCAACTAATTGGCGACTACTAGCTCTTGTTGGTGCAAATCCTAAACGATAAACTATATTATCAAGCCTTGATTCCAAAAGCTGTGAAAGAAAAACTGCTGTGTTTCCTTTCTTAACACTGGCCTTTAAAAAGTAGTTTTTTAATTGTTTTTCAGTAATACCAAAGATAAATCGCAATTTTTGTTTTTCTCTTAATTGAATACCTCTTTCACTAAATTTCTTCCTTGCCTTTAAACCATGCTGGCCAGGAGCAATATTCATTCTTCTTAAAAGTTGTGCATGAGACTTTGTTCCTGGGGTTTTTAAACCCAAGTCAACACCTTCTCGCCTGGCAATTTTATTTCTTGGTCCTGTATATCTCATAAATAATTAAAAAATCAAATTAATAAAAAATATCTACACTCTTCTTACTTTAGGCGGTCTAACTCCGTTATGAGGAATAGGCGTAATATCGATAATTTTTTCAACATCCACATCTAATGTTCTTATCACTCTTAATGCTGCTTCTCTTCCTGGACCGACTCCTTTTATAAAAACATCAGCTGATTTCAATCCATATTTTTCTATTGCTTTCTTAACCGTCGCCTCAGTGGTTGTTGTTGCTGCATAAGGAGTTGATTTTCTTGTTCCTGAAAAACCATACATGCCACAAGAACCCACCACAATAGGGTTTCCATTTTGATCAGTAACCGTCACTAAAGTATTGTTAAAAGTGGCGGTAATATATATTCTTCCTTTTTCAATTATTTTTTGGATTTGTTTTTGTTTCATTTGATTTTTGTTGCTCTAACTTTGCCCAAACTTCTTTCTTTAAAGCACCTACCGTTTTTCTTTTACCGCGTTTTGTTCTGGCATTTGATCTTGTTCTTTGACCTCTTACTGGTAAATTTCTAATATGACGGATTCCACGATAACAACCTATCTCTTTTAACCTTTTAATATCTTCTGATATTTTTTCTCTTAAATCTCCTTCTATTTTATAATTTTTTTCTATTATTTCACTAATTCTTTTTAACTCTTCTTCTGTTAAATCTTTTACTCTTTTATTTTTATCTACATTAGACTGCTTTAGTATCTGAGCAACATTTGACCAACCAATACCATACAAAATTGTTAAAGCATATTCGATTCTTTTATCATCTGGCAGAATGATTCCATGTAGTCTGACCATTAATTTTTAAAAAATTAAAAACTTATAATCAAACTAACCTTGCTTTTGCTTGTGTTTTGAATTTTCACATGTAACGTACAATCTTCCCTTCCGCTTAACCATTTGGCACTTAGAGCATATTTTCTTTACTGACGCAACCACTCTCATACTTTTTAAAGACGATAAATAATTCTACCACGATCAAGATCGTAAGGGGTAATTTCTACCCTTACTCGATCTCCTGGTAAAATTTTTATAAAGTTTTTTCTCATCTTTCCTGATAAATAACATAAGACAATCTTTTCACTACTAGTCAATTTTACGCGAAATAGCGTGTTGGGAAGGTTTTCTACAACTTCACCTTCAACAGTAATTACCTCATCTTTCATAAAAATTATATTTTACCATAATTTATGTTAATATAAAAGTCTCATTTTCAGTTATAGCTACTGTATGTTCAAAACAAGCGGATAAACTTCCATCCGACGTAATAATTGACCAACTATTTCCACTCTCGTAGGCAATTTTTTCAGTTGATTGTGAATAAATCACTTCAATAGCAAGTGTTAATCCCGGTTCGATTAAAGGCGTTTTTTCTATAGGTTGATATTGATAACCAAAAACATACGGATCTTCATGTAAATT
Organism: uncultured Patescibacteria group bacterium; assembly: GCA_938010745.1. Taxonomy (GTDB): domain Bacteria; phylum Patescibacteriota; class Microgenomatia; order UBA1406; family GWC2-37-13; genus CALLVF01. The sequence goes on from CALLVF010000083.1 coordinate 23,285, forward strand.
ACTACCTATTCCATGACCTGTTAACTCTTTTATTACCCGAAAACCAGCACTATAAATTTCTTTTTCTATTGCTGCTGAAATTTTTCCTAATTTCTCACCAGCTCGCGCTTGCTTTATCGCACTATATAAAGCTTTTTCACCTACAGAAAGAAAATATTTCTTTTCTTTGTCGTCTTCATTACCAACAATTATTGTAGTAGCAAAATCGGTGTGAAATCCCTTATAAAGCATACCAATATCTAAAGTTAAAATATCACCAGACTTTAATTTTCTTTTTGAAGGTGGCGTGTGAACAACTTGTTCATTTACTGGTAAGCAAGTTGACCATCGATAGTTTTTGACTGTTTTAAAAGATGGATAGCCATCATATTTTCTAATTAACTTTTCAGCCTCTTTATCAATTTCTTCAGTTGTTACATTAACTTCAATCAATGGTAATAGCTCCTCAACAACTTTCTTTAATTTTTTACCACCTTCTTTCATTATTTCAATTTCTTCGTTACTCTTTAAATCAATCATTTTTAAAATCAAAAGGATTGTAAATTTTTTAATAATTTCTAAATTCTAATTTTCTAGAAATAATAAACTGCCCTATAAACATGTTCTAATTTATCATAAAACTCCTCCAAAGAAAAGTTATTCTTTATTAAAAAATCAGCAAAAGCAATTGTTGGACCCATATTAGTCCCAATTAACTCGTTAATATCTCTCTCCTCTCCTGTTAACTTATTACGCTCCTTTCTTTTGGCTAGACGTTGGTATCGAATCTCCTTATCAGCAAATAAAGCCAAAATTACTAATTGAACATCAGAAAAAATTTTTTTAAGGTACAAGTACTCCTCCCATGACCTCATACCATCAATAATTACCATCATATTTTTTGCTAAGGCTTCCTGAATATTTTTTTGATTCAAAATAGCCATGGCCGCTTTTCCATATTTAACTCTAAATTCTTCTCTAATTTTTTTATGTACAACCTCAGTATGAGAAAGATTATTTTTATCAACATAATCATTAATTATTTTGCCAAATGAAATAACTGGCAATCCTTTTTGTCTAAAAAAATTCGCAGCCTCTGTCTTTCCACTTCCTGGCAAACCAACAATCGCTAAAATAGTTTTTTGCTTTTTCTTCCATGAGATTATTTGGTTTTTAACTAACTGTTTCCCAATACTTTTTAAAATTTCTTCATTAACTTTTTCAATGGAAGCTGTTCCATCGATCTCTACTAATTTTCCTTCCTTTTTGTAAAAATCAACTACTGGTAGTGTAAATTTAAAAAACAAGTCAATTCTTTTTCTTATTGCAATAGTTGTTTCATCCTCACGCTGGGTATCATCTCGATGAAATAATCGCCAAAGCGCTTCTTTGGGTGAAATCTTTAAGTAAATTACTTTATCAACACTATTTTTGAATTTTTTTGCTTGTACTACCGTTCGTGGGAAACCATCCAAGATATAGCCCTTTCTATATTCTCTTCGGGATAGATAGTTATTAACAATTTCAATTGTTTTTTCATCCGGAACCAAAATTCCAGCATTGATCGTTTCTTTAATGTAACGACCAAGAGTAGTTTTTTCCTTAGCTAACTCTCTAAAAATATGACCGGTTGAGAGATAAGGAATTTTTAATTGCTTCGATAATAAATTTCCCTGGGTAGTTTTACCTGAGCCTTGAATTCCTAAAAGGACTAGCTTCATAAATTTTTATCCTAACTTCTTTTTTTCAAGATGAACTGTCCGCTGTCGACAATTTGGACAATATTTTCTTAACTTTAAACCTGACGGTGTGTTAATCTTATTTTTTTCCGTCACGTAATTAAAACCCTTACATTTTTCACAAGTTAAACCAATAAGTATTCTTCCTCCTTTTTTTGCCATAGGAAAAAATAAATTTATAAGTTTTAAATCATAATTTATTTGACAAATTTTTCATAATTTCTCATTACTAAGTGTGCATCAATCATTTTAAATGTTTCCAAAACTACCGAAACAACAATTAAAATTCCTGTTCCTCCAATTATTAAATTGGGCAAATCTGTTAGTTTGGAAACAATTGCCGGAAGAATAGCAATAATACCCAAAAATATTGCCCCCACACTTGTTATTTTATACAAAACACTCTCTAAATATTGTTTAGTCGCCAAGCCAGGACGGATACCAGGAATAAAACCACCATGTTTTTGTATTTCTTCGGCAATTTTTTGGGGATTAAATATGATAATTGTGTAAAAGTAAGTAAAACCAATCACCAAGAAAAAATAAAAAAAGTTATAAAAAAATCCTGATGAATCAAAAATATTTACTAAAAATTTTGCTGAAGATGCTATTATTGGGTTTTTGACGTATGATAAGAAATTACCAATAATTTGTGGTAAAAGAACAAATGAAACAGCAAAAATAATTGGAATAACACCTGCTTGATTCAATTTCAGAGGAAGATAATTTGATGCTGCCTGATACATTCGATTGCCTTTAATTCTTTTGGCATAAAAAACTGGAATCTTCCTGACTGCCTCATTAATAAAAACAATTGATGCAATTACAAATAATGATAAAATTATAAAAATAAATAAATTAAATATCAATTCCTCTGTAACTAATGTAATTGTTCTACCCAAAACAACCGGTAATCTTCCAACAATACCGGCAAAGATAAGAAGAGAAATACCATTACCTAAACCAAATTCTGTGATTAATTCACCAAGCCAAATAAGTATAAAAGTTCCCGCAGCTAAAGTAAGGATAAAAGAAATTAATTCTAAAAGAGATAAATCTGAAATTATTCCTTGATTT
>CALLVF010000084.1 GCA_938010745.1 uncultured Patescibacteria group bacterium
GGGAGTGCTTTAAAAATTTTTTCTCTTATCTGAAAAGCAAAATTAACTTTTTTTCCACTTATAATTTTTAAGGGAGCAAAAACTTCATTTTCAATAGCAAAAAAAGCAATATCAATTTTTTTATTTATTTCCTTAATCCAATATTTTTGCGATTTTAAATAAATAAAATCGCTAACTAAAAAAGAAGCTTTTTTCGCTTTTTCAATAATTTTTTCAGGTGTTTGAGAAAAATCAATTAAAAAATTCCCTCCTAAATTTTCTATTTTTTTCTTAAATTCCAGCAATCCCTCTTTTAAAAATTGATATTGCCTTAAGTTAGCTAATTTTATTTTTTTTAAATTAAAATAAATTAAAATTGGTTTGTCTAATTTATTTGCTTGATTTATAGCAAAATTTAGGCTGTAATTGTAATTTAGCCTCAATCCATTTTGACACCAGTATAAAACATATTCGCCACTATTATTAATCAATTTTTTATTTAGGCTTTTAATTCTTTCTTCCATAGGCTAAATGGTATAATTTAAAATTATATGATAAAAGAAGTCTATTTTTCGTTGATAAGTGTTTTTTTAGTCAGTCTCATCTCTTTTGTTGGCGTTTTAAGCTTATTAATAAAAAAAGAAAAATTAAAAAACTTTCTTATCTATATTGTTTCTTTTTCCGCTGGCGCTCTCTTTGGCGACGTCTTCCTTCATCTTTTGCCTGAGATTATTGAAAAAAACGGTTTTAGGATAGTTACTTCTATATCGCTTTTGCTGGGCATCTTTTTTTCTTTTCTTTTAGAAAAAATCATATGTTGGCGTCATTGTCATTTACCTATCACTAAAAATCATATTCATCGATTTGCTTATATGAATCTTTGGGGAGATTTTTTTCACAACTTTATTGATGGAATGACCATTGCCGTTTCATATTTAGTCAACGTCCCCGTTGGTATTGCCACCACTTTGGCAGTTATCTTTCACGAGATACCTCAAGAGATTGGTGATTTTGGCGTTTTACTTCATGGCGGTTTTACCATTAAAAAGGCGTTAATCTATAACTTCTTGTCAGCTCTAGCTGCTTTTTTTGGGGCTATTTTAAGTTTATTTTTAAACAATCAAGTTGAAAATATTACTTTATATTTAGTTCCTTTTGCCGCTGGAAACTTTATTTATATTGCTGGTTCAGATTTAATTCCTGAACTTCACAAAGAAGTAGAAATAAATAAAGGTTTTTGGCAGATCTTGAGCTTTATTTTTGGAATATTAATTATGTATTCCTTGCTTTTTTTGGGAGAATAAAAATGTCTTATCAGCCTAATTTTTTAAAAAAAATTTATCATAAGACAAAAAAATTTTTAGCCAAGAATTGGTTAAATCTTTATCATCCTCTTCAAATAGGCATCACCGGAAGTTACGGAAAAACATCAACTACACAAATCCTAGCAAAAATTTTACAAAATGATGGTCCAACTGTTGTCACTGATATTAATCTAGATACCAATTTTAATATCCCCATTACCGCCTTAAAGGTTACTCCTTGGACAAAATTTGTTGTCTGGGAACTGGGAATCGATCATATAGGTGAAATGGATAAGCATCTAGAAATTGCCAAACCCATCATTGGAATAATAACCGGCATCTCTCCAGTACACACCGACAAAGAACATCTCGGCTCAATTGAAAACTTAATCAAAGAAAAAAGAAAATTAATAGAAAAATTACCCACAAAAAAAAATGGAGGGGTGGCAATTTTAAACTATGATGATGAGAATGTAAAAAATATGGCCACTTTTACCAATGCAAAAATATTTTTTTATGGATCAGATAAAAAAAATTGTCAAGTTTATTTTAATCCTCAAAAAATAAAAGTTAGTCTTAAAAACACCAGTTTTATTTTAAAATATAAAAATAAAAATTATTTCTTTGATACAAAGCTAATTGGCAAATACCATGTTTTTACTTTTGCCGCTATTTTTAGTTGCCTGATTAGTATCTTTGATGATCCAAAAAAATCTTATTATTTAATAAAAAAAACCCTAAAATCAATAACTCCTTTTCGTGGCCGGATGAATATTGAAAAAGGCCCTTTAAAAACTCTTATTTTAAATGATAGTTTACGCGCTAATCCTAAATCAACCGATGAAGGATTAAAAACCTTTTATGAGATAAATTACAAAAAGGGAAGAAAAATTGCTATCTTGGGGGTAATGGGCGAACTTTATGATCCAATTTTAGAACACAAAAAAACTGCCGATACTTTAATTAGTTATCCACCAGATTTTGTTTTAGGAGTGGGGGAGTATCGAAAATATACTATTGAAAAACTAATTGAAAAAGGCTTTCCTAAAGAAAAAGTTTTTTTTGCCAAAAATGTTTTTGAAGCGGCGCAAATTTTAAAAAAACTTATTAAACCCAATGATTTTCTTTACCTTAAAAGCTCACTTCTGAGAAACCTTTGGCGAATTATAAGAATTCTTAACAATCAACCAGTCTGTTGTAATAACGAAATCTGCCATTATTCTCATTGTAGGTTTTAATTAGTATTTTAAAATAAACATAATAAACCTGAAGTAAAAATAATAATTCTAAAATGAAATTAATTTTTAACCTCAAAAATAAGCCAAGTAAAAAACAGATTATTTTTTCTCTTCCTCAAACTAATCATTATCAAAAAATCAGCAATTTAAAAATAAATTTTGCCAATGATCAATTAATTAAAGAGAAAGAGTGGGGGAATGAAGTGGTGTTTTTTACATTTAACGACGTTGAAAAAGAAGCAAAAATCATCTTCAATCTTAAATGTCTAAACAATCAAAAAATTATCGATGAAAACCTTCTTTTGGATAATTATCAAAACAAAAGATTTAAAATAATAAATAATCGATTTATTAATGGCAATGATAGAGTCATAAAAAAACTAGCCGCTGACGTCGTCTCTCAAGAAAAGCATCTAAAGAAAGTTATTGAAAAACTTTATTACTTCACTCTTAATTATTTAACCTACGGTAAACCAACTAAAGGCCTTTACTCTTACAGGCAAGCTTTGAATGAAAAAATCACTGATTGCGGCGGTTTTTCCACTTTTTTAGCCTCACTTCTTCAATCCTTAAACATCCCCACACGTTTGGTGGTGGGATTTTTGCTTAAAAACGATCTGATGACAAAGCTTTTTTCTAATTTTGATTTTTACATTTTGAATTTTCATTCCTTAAAGATGCATGCATGGCTGGAAGCACATTTGCCTAATAAATCTTGGTTTCCTCTTGATCCATCAATTGAGTGGAGAAGAAATAAGTGCTTAACTAAAAGGAAAGGCGGATTAGGTTTTATTCCCGCTGATCGCTTAGTTGTCTCTTTTGGCTGTGATTTTAAGCTGAAGTCAAAAGGAAAAATTTATCAAATAGATTTATTGCAAAATCCAATTTTTGTCTAATTTGATTTTGAATTTTACCTTGCCATTTTTATTTTTGCATTTTTAATTTTTAATTTTGAATTTGCTATGATATCATCCGATTTTGCCCCCAACGAAAACTGGGACGACGCCTGGATTAGCTTTAAGCTTCTATTTCAACCCTGGCGCTGGTACTATGGTAAAGAAATAAAAAAAGTTAAACAAAAGCTTTTTAACCTATTTAAAATTTCAAATTTAAAATTTAAAATTGCTTTATTCCTAACCGGCCGTGCCGCCCTTTATCATTTACTGAAAAATTTAAACCTCAAACCGGGCGATGAAATACTAGTTCAAGCCTTCACCTGTGAAGCGGTTGTTCTGCCTATTATAGCCCTGAAATTAAAACCTGTTTATGTTGATATTGAACCTCAATCTTTTTCAATGAATCCTATAGATTTACAAAAGAAGTTGACAGAAAAAGCTAAAGTCTTAATCCTTCAACACACTTTTGGTATCACACCAATCCATAAAGAGACAATCCTTTCTTTTATCAAGAAGCATAATTTAGTGCTAATTGAGGATATAGCACACAATATAAATATCAAAAATCAGCAATCAAAAATCAAAAAACATTTCTTTCTATTATCTTTTGGCCGTTCAAAAGCCTTATCATCAGTTTTTGGTGGAGCAATTGTTGGCAATGAAAAAAAAGTAATGAAAAAATTGAAAGACTTAAACTTAAACCAACCATCCTATAGTTTTATTTTTAAATGCCTACTTTATAAACCTATAGTAATGTTAATAAAATTAACCTATAATATTTTTATTGGTAAAATGATCCATAAAGCAGCTAATTTTTTAGGTCTTTTTATCCCAGAAATCACTTATCAAGAAAAAAAGGGAATTTTTGATTTAACCTTTAATAAAGCCTACCCTAATGCTTTGGCAATTTTATTACTTCACCAATTAAAAAAGTTTGATTTAATGCAAAAAAACCGGATTCAAATCTGTGATTTCTACAACAAAAACATCCCAAATCTCCCACACCCAATATCAAATATCCCTTTACTTCGTTATCCTTTTCTTTCTAAAAACCGCAACATAATTATTCAAAAAGCTGCAAAGTACAATATTTTTTTAGGTAAATGGTATGATCAGGTGGTTGCCCCAAAGAGTTTAGATCTTCAAAAGATAGGTTATAGTCAAGGAAGCTGCCCTAATGCCCAAAAAGTTTGTGAGCAAATTATTAATCTACCAACTAATGTTAAAATAAAAGAGGCAAAAGAGATTATAAAATACTTGTTGTTATATAGTAAACACGCTTTATATAGTAAACACGCTTTATATTGATTATTAAACTAGGTAATTAAATAAAATTAAGGTTTGAATATCAAACACCTAGAGGGTTGGAAGATAAAATTTATGAAAATCAAAGAAATTACCAATCAAAAAATTTGGCAACAGTTTTTTGATGAGGCTGGTTCACCATCATTTTTACAATCCTGGGAATGGGGAGAGCTACAAAAAAGATTAAACTATGATATTTTGCGTCTTGTTATGTTCTCTCAAAACACTCCTATTGCCATTGCTCAAGTTATAAAAATCAGATCACGCCGAGGAAAATTTTTATTTATTCCTCATGGACCAATATTCATTAAACATCTGACACCTAACATCATTCACCTAAAATCCTCAATTACTCAATTACTTAATTACTTAATTACTATTTCTAAAAAAGAAAGCTTTTCCTTCATTCGTATCTCTCCCATTCTTGAGAGCAGGGAAGAGTATCAAAAGATTTTTCGGGAATTAGGCTTCAAAACCGCGCCTATCTATATGCACGCAGAAACTGTTTGGATTCTTCCTTTAAATAAAACTGAAGATGAGTTGCTTTATAATATGCGCAAAACCACTCGTTATCTTATCAAAAAAGCCATCCGCTATGAAGTCTCGATTCAAAAACGAACCGATCCAAGAGCCATTGATGATTTTTATAGAATTTATGAGGAAACTGCTAAAAGAGAAAAATTTACACCCTTTTCAAAGAAATTTATTAAATACGAATTTGAGGCTTTTAAAAAAAGTAGCAACGCTATCTTTCTTTTTGGAAAAACCAATATGAATAATTATCAACGAACTTCCACCAATCTCAATTTTTTAGCTG
>CALLVF010000085.1 GCA_938010745.1 uncultured Patescibacteria group bacterium
CATTCTGACATTGAGACTTTGGAAAGAAGCGATATTTTAGAAAATTTAAGAAAAGGAAATTTTGATGTTTTAGTAGGAATTAATCTTTTAAGAGAGGGATTGGATTTACCGGAAGTATCTCTAGTAGCTATTTTAGATGCTGATAAAGAAGGTTTTCTAAGATCAAAAACAGCTTTAATTCAAACAATGGGCAGAGCAGCAAGAAATGTTTATGGAGAAGTAATTTTATATGCCAATTCAGTAACGAATTCAATAAAAGAAGCTGTAGAGGAAATTGAAAGAAGAAGAAAATTTCAATTAGAATTTAACAAGAAACACAATATTGTTCCGAAATCAATTATAAAACCAATTAGAAAAGGAATAATCGACGAAAATCAATTTGATGAATTTAAAATAGCGAGGAAAAAACTTTTTGTTGATGATTCGTACCTAAAAAAAATAGATATTACCTCACTTACTCCCTATGATAAAAAAAAATTAATTAAAAAATTAGAAAAAGAGATGAAAAAACAAGCCCAAGACTTAAATTTTGAACTAGCAATAAAAATTAGAGATAAAATAAGAGAATTAAAAAAAAGTTAATAATATCTGTGATTAGTTTTTTTATTTTTAAAAAATTTTATGACCAACTTTATTAAAATAAGAGGAGCTAGACAACATAACTTAAAAAATATTAATCTAGATATTCCTAAGAACAAATTCGTAGTTATAACAGGTGTCTCAGGATCAGGAAAGTCATCGCTAGCATTCGATACCATTTATGCTGAAGGTCAAAGGCGATATGTAGAATCCCTTTCCGCTTATGCTCGGCAGTTTTTGGGAATAATGGAAAAACCCGATGTAGATTTAATTGAAGGGTTGTCTCCTGCAATTTCAATAGATCAAAAATCAACATCACACAACCCTCGATCAACTGTTGGAACAATTACTGAGATTTATGATTATTTACGACTTCTTTTTGCCCGTGTTGGTCATCCCCATTGTCCTCAATGTGGAAGAGAAGTACGAAAGTTGTCAATTGATGAAATAGTTGACGCAACTATCAAAAAAATTGAAGAACAGTTAACAAATGATAAAATTAAGCCGCATCTTGTTCAAATTTTATCACCTATAATTCGCCAAAAGAAAGGAGAGTTTAGACAAATTTTTGATAATCTACAGATAAAAGGTTATCAAAAGGTGTATGTTGACAGTAGATTATTTTCTTTAAGTGAAGAAATTAATTTAATAAAAACCAACATACACACTATTGAAGTAATTATTGATTCATTTAACTTAAGTTATAAAGAAATTAAGGGTCATCTTTATTCTAGTTTTCGCAACCGAATAACGAGTGCGATTGAACAATCATTGCTTTTATCTGATGGTCTAGTTGCTTTGGTGATAAATGATTATAAAAATTATTACCATCTTTTTTCTGAGAAATTTTCCTGTCCTCTTTGTAATATTTCCTTATCTGAAATAGAACCCCGGATGTTTTCTTTTAATTCACCTCTTGGCGCCTGTGATAAGTGTCACGGGTTAGGAACAATTATTACTGTTGACTCAAAACTTGCTCTAAATGAAAACTTAAGTATCAATGAAGGGGCAATTTTACCATTTAATAAATTTTTTTATCATGAAACATGGTATATTAGACTGCTAAAAAAAGTTGTTGAGGAGGAAAAAATTGACATGAATACCCCAATTAAAAATTTACCTAGAGAAAAAATTAATATCATTTTATACGGAACTGGTAAAATTTACCGCGTGCCCGGCGTTAATCGTTATGGTCGTACAACTGTCATTTATGAAAAGTTTGATGGAATTCTTGCAGAGCTTGAGCGTCGGTATTTTTCAAGCCAAGAAGGATTAAGCGAAGAAATTCAAAAATTTATGCGAGAGGAAACCTGTGATAAATGTAAAGGAGCAAGACTAAAACCTGAAGTTTTAGCAATAACGATTGATAATCTAAATATAAGTAAAATATCCAATAAATCAGTAAAAGAACTATTATATTATTTTGAAAATTCATTTAAAAATTCTTTAACTTCATACGAACTTACAATTGCCAAACCTATAATCAAAGAATTAGTAAATCGGTTAGAATTTTTGAATAATGTCGGACTTTCTTATTTAACCATTTCTCGTCCTGCAAAAACTTTATCTGGAGGCGAAAGCCAACGGATTCGCCTGGCATCACAAATTGGTAGTGGTTTGACTGGAGTTTTGTATGTGTTAGATGAACCATCAATTGGATTACATCCAAAAGATGTTAATTCATTAATCTCAACTTTATATAAATTAAGAGATTTAGGTAATAGCCTGATTGTTGTTGAGCATGATCGGGAAACAATTGAAGCTGCAGATTATATTATTGAATTAGGACCAAAAGCAGGAAAAGAGGGAGGCAAAGTGGTTTTTGAGGGAGATATTAAAAAGTTAAAAGATTCACCTACTTTAACTGGTAAATTTTTATCTGGTAAAATAAAGATTGATTTAGGAAATAACTCTTACCTTAAAGATAATCAAGGATATTTAATATTAAAAGGAGTAAGACAGAATAACTTGAAAAACATCACTGTACGTTTTCCTTTAGGTAATTTAATTGCTGTTACTGGTGTTTCAGGTAGTGGAAAATCATCGCTTGTAGTTGAAACACTTTATCCAGCGCTTAAATACTATCTTGATGGATATTTTGAAAAAAGAATTGGTAATTTTGGGAGAATTGAAGGATATCAATATATAGACAGGGTTTATCTCGTAGATCAATCACCAATTGGTAGGACTCCTCGCTCGAATCCATCAACATATGTTGGTTTTTTTGATGAAATAAGAAATATTTTTGCTCAAACAACTGAGGCTAAAGCAGCTGGTTTTAATAAAGGGAGATTTTCCTTTAATCTTAAAGGAGGTAGATGTGAAAAGTGTCAAGGTGCAGGAGTTTTAAAAATAGAAATGCAGTTTATGGCTGATGTTTATGTCACTTGCGATGTTTGCGATGGAAGAAGATATAATCAAGAAACTTTAAAAATTAAGTATAAGGAAAAAAATATCTATCAAATTCTTGAAATGACAATTGATGAGGCGAGTGTTTTTTTTAAAAATCACTCAAGAATTTATGATAAATTAAAAATACTTCAAGATGTTGGACTTGGATATCTTCAATTGGGTCAACCTGCACCTACGCTTTCAGGTGGCGAAGCTCAAAGATTAAAATTAGCACACGAATTATCAAAAAAAGAAACAGGTAAGACTTTTTACATTTTAGATGAGCCAACAACAGGACTTCATTTTTATGATGTAAAAAAACTACTTTTGACTTTAAAAAAATTAGTTGAAAGAGGTAATACTGTTGTTATTATTGAACATAATCTTGATGTTATTAAAAACTGCAATTACATCATAGAATTAGGGCCTGAAGGGGGTGATGAGGGTGGATATATTGTTTACCAGGGAAGCCTAGATGGAATAATAAAAGTTAAAGGTTCTCATACTGGAAATTACCTTAAAAAAAGTCTTTCATGAAAAGACTACTAATAACTAATTTAATTAACTTATTTTCAAACATTACAGTAATTTTTTTTTGTTTTTTCATATTCTTATTATTTCCAAAAAATATAACTTTATCAGCTGAGTTTCAAACTGACTATCAAATTGAGTACTTCGTATTAGAAAATAATAATAAATATAATACACAAGTTAATTTTAAGATTAAAATTACTAATCTTCGCTCCGACATTTTCGTTTCCAAATTTTCTGTTGCTTACCCCAAATCATTTATCGTTAACAATCTAATAGCTTATGATGATTTAGGAAAAATTATTCCTGAAATTACTGAAGATAATACAAAGATAAAAATTAACCTTAAGTTCAATGCTCCAAAAACAGGAAGAGGGAGTGTTAATAATTTTTATCTTAAATTTAATCAAGAAAACTTATTCAGAATTAATGGTAATATTGTAGAAGCAATACTACCAACTATTGAAAAAAAAGAGGAAGATTCCTATAAAATTATTGTTAATTTACCCACATCTTTTAACAGAAAAATTTCAATATCCAAACCAAAACCCACATATATTTTAAAAAGACAAATTATTTGGGAAAATCCACAAGTAAAAACAATATACGCAGTTTTTGGTGATAGACAATTTTATAAAGCTCAACTTAATTACAACCTAAAAAATCCGAAAATTTTTCCGATAAAAACTGAAATAGCTTTTCCCCCAGATACTTTATACCAAAAAATTTACCTAAAGAAAGTAGATCCACCGCCTTACTCTGTTAAAATTGATGAAGATGGAAATTTTTTAGGACAATATCTATTAGCACCTCAGGAAGAAAAAAAAATCATTTTTGATGGGATAATTGAAGTTTTTACTAATCCACGAACTGAAATCATACCTTACATCCGTTCACAATTTGCCAATCAAAAAAAATACCTTTTAACAGCTCACAGTTACTGGCTAATAAGTGATTTGGAAAAATTTAAATCTCTAACGACAGTTAAAGATATTTATGATTTTGTTGTTAATAAGCTAAGTTACGACTATAAGAGATTAACTAAAGGAAATCTTCGCCAAGGTGCAGACAAAGTGTTGGCGAATCCAGATCAGGCAGTATGTACTGAATTTACTGATCTTTTTATTGCTTTAACACGCGAAAAAGGAATCTGGTCAAGAGAAATTCAAGGTTATGGATTCTCCAATGATATAAATATGCGACCTATATCTTTAAATTCAGATATCCTTCATTCTTGGCCTGAGTATTATGATAATACAAGAAATATTTGGATACCCATTGATCCAACTTGGGAAAATACTTCGGGGATTGATTATTTCTCATCATTTGATTTAAATCACGTTGTTTTTGTTATACATGGAAAAAAACCCAATTATCCGCTTCCAGCCGGCATGTATAAAATAGAAGAATCAAAAGACATTCAAATAGCAGCTACTAACGAAAAACCAGTAGAAATTTTGAATATAAAAATTAGTCATATTAAACTGCCACCATACCTGACAGAAAAACAAAGTATAAAAAATAAATTAGTTATTAAAAATAATGGTAATACTTATCTCTGGGAAGTGCCAGTAAGACTAGTAAGTCAAGATTTAGAATTTAATCCTAAAGAAGTAATAATTAATTCAATTGCGCCATTTGAGGAAAAACAAATATTAGTTAATTTCATTCCTAAAACAACTAACTACATAAAAAAAACTTTTTTAAGTATTCAAATTTTAGATAAGGAATACTCAAAATATCAAGTCATTGTTATCCCATACTTGTACCAATTACTTTTCAAAGTATCATTAATATTATTTTTAGTGGCAATTTTATTTCTTGCAATAAAAAAAATTGCAGTTCTTATTATCAAAAAAAATGATTGATAAAAAAATATTCCAAAATTTACCATCCTTAGGTGGTGTTTACATTTTCAAAAAAAACAAAAGCTATCTTTACGTTGGAAAGTCGGTTAACATTAAGGCGCGTATAAAAGCTCATATTGAAAATGCTAAACTTGACAGTAAAGAAAGAGCTTTAATAAAAAATAGCGATTCTATTGAATACATAATTACTGATTCGGAATTTAAAGCCATACTTCTTGAGGCAGAATTAATTAAAAAGTACCGTCCAAAATATAATTCAATTTGGAAAGATGATAAAAGCTTTATTTACATAAAAATTAATAATAAAGATGAATATCCTAGAGTCTTCCTATCAAGAAAAAAAAACGATAAATCAGAAGCTCTTTATTTTGGGCCATTTCCTTCAGTTAAAATTGCAAGACAAATTTTGAAAGAATTAAGAAAAATCGTTCCATTTTGTACGGAAAAAAAATTAAATAAGGGAGCATGTTTCTACTCAAAAATTGGCTTATGTCAACCCTGTCCCGGAGCTATAATTAAGGAAAAGGATGATAACAAAAAAAAACTTCTAAGAAAGATTTACAGGGAAAATATTAGAAGATTGATAAACTTACTTCAAGGCAAAACACAGTCTGTTATGAATGATTTTTCTCGTCAGCTTAATAAAAAAATAAAAGAAGAGAATTTTGAGGAAGCAATTATTATCCGTGATAAAATTCTTCACTTGCAGTATCTTGAAAAACATAGCTTCTATGAAAACAATCCACTCTCAAACAATGAATCTAAGATTGCTTTAAAAAGCCTCATTGAACTTTTATCACCTTACTACAAAAAATTAAAGAAACTTGAAAGGATTGAATGCTACGACGTTAGTAATTTAAGAGGTGAAAATGCATGTGCTTCTTTAGTTGTTTTAACAAATGGCTTAATTGATAAAAGTCAGTATAGACGATTTAAAATAAATAATCCATCGGCTAAAAATGATCTTAAAATGCTTGAGGATGTTTTTTTAAGAAGATTTAAAAAAGCAATAAAATCTCCAAAACCTGACTTAATTTTAGTTGATGGAGGAAAACCCCAAGTAAAGTTGTTAAAAAATGTACTAAAAAAATTAAAGATTGATACTGCATTAGTTGGGATTGCAAAAAATCCAGATCGATTAGTAGTTAGCGAGGATAAATTGCAAACAATCACTCCTTCCGCCAATCACCCTGGTTTTAAATTAATTAAAATTCTTCGCGATGAATCTCATAGATTTGCCCATAAGTATCATCTCTTTCTTAGAAAAAAAGGTATGAAATTGTGAGAAAAGGCAAAAATGTTTGAATACAAGACATTAAAAATATTAGTTTGTGCTTATATACAAATTGCCGATTAAGTAATTATATAACTATTTTTCAATTATTTTTTTATGATATAATGAAAAAAATATGAAAAATATTTTTCTTGTAATTAATATTATTTTAAGTATTTTGATAATATTCTTCATTCTTCTTCAAGGAAAAGGAGCTGGTCTAGGTAATTCTTGGGTTGGCGGTGGAGAATTTTTTCAAACTCGGGTAGGTATTGAAAAAATTACATTTCGAATAACCATTTTTTTAATTGTCCTTTTTTTAATTTTCTCTTTTGTTAACTTAATTTATAGATGATAATATCAAAAAAAATTCTTCGATATTATTGGTGGATTTCAATTGAATTCTTAAAAAAATACTTTAAGTTAATAATAATTTCATTTACTATTAGTTTTATTTTACTTATAGCTGTTATATCAATCAGTCCTTATTTAGAAACATTTTTACCCAAAAAAAAAGAAATTATAGGAATTGTTGGTAATTTTGATCTTAATAATCCACCAGAAGATATAACTGAAAAAATATCCAATGGTTTATTGTTTGTTAATGAAAAAGGCGAATTAATACCCCTTTTAGTCTCTTTTTGGGAAAAAAAAGATAACGGTCGTCATTACCGTTTCTACATAAAAAAAAATCTATTTTGGAGTGATGGAAAAAAATTTGATTCATCTGATATTGGTTATCAATTTAAAGACGTTAGAGTTAAAATTATCGATGATCATACAATAGATTTTTACTTAGAGAAACCACTTGATATTTTTCCAACCTATCTCAATAAACCTCTAATTCGTTACCCGTTAATTGGAATAGGAGGTCTGTATAAAGCAGTAAATATTAAAGAAAAAAACGGCTACATTACCTCGGTTGACTTAATACCACAAAAAAAAGATATTCCACTTCAAGTCTACAAATTCTTTAAAAACGAAAATCAAATGATAAATGCTTATAAAAAAGGTGAAATAACAAAAATGAAAGTTACAAAAAAAAATGTAGCTGAACAGTTTTTTACTTGGAAAAATACAAAAGTAACCAAAACAGTCGATTACACTCAGTTATTAACATTATTTTACAATGAAAATAACCAAGTATTAAAGTCGAAATCAATAAAAGAAGCTATTAGTATGGCAATTGATTACCAAAAAATTGGAGAAAATGGAGAAATTGCTAAAGGACCAATACCACCAACCTCTTGGTCCTATAATCAAAATTTAAAAGATCCACTTTTTAACCCGCAATTATCAGAAAAAATAATTAAAAACGAAATAACCACGACTGAAGAGGCAAAATTAAACTTAGTCACTTACTATGAATACTACGATATTGCTGACGAAATTGTAATGTATTTAAATAAAGTAGGATTAAAGATAAATCTTACCATTTTAAACTATGAAAAATATTCCAATTTTGACTTGCTACTTGCTCTATGGAAAGTACCAAAAGATCCAGATCAATATTATTTTTGGCACTCAACTCAGAAGCAAAGTAACATTGGTAAATATAAAAATATTAAAGTTGATAAATTACTTGAAGATGGACGATCCAATTTAAATCCAAAATATAGAAGAAAGATATACCTTGAACTACAACGTGTAATACAAGACAATCCACCAGCTCTTTTTCTTTATTACCCCTATACTTACAATATCGAAAGAAGATAATGATTTATTTAAAATTTTTAAATTTTTTTTATAAAAATAATTTTAATAAATTTTATAATTGCACTATTTAAAAATTGATAGAATGAATTTTTTTCAAGATAAAATGAAGTTTAAATGCTATAATTTTCTAATAAAAGGGCGAGTGGCGGAATTGGTATACGCAATAGCTTGAGGAGCTATGCCTTTTTTAGGCGTGAGGGTTCAAGTCCCTCCTCGCCCACTTATATTAATCAACTAAAAATTGTTTTAACCTTCTTTTAAGTGTGAATGATAGTTTAAGAATCTAATCTAAATTACCGACATTTATAAATTTATTAATTTTTTTCCTTAACCAATCATAGTTTATTAATTCAAAGCTATACATATCATTTGATTTTTTCTTAAATTTATTTAATTGTTTGCCACATAAAAAAAGTGAGTCCGGCGCGATTCGAACGCGCAACCTACTCCTTAGAAGGGAGTTGCTCTATCCAATTAAGCTACGGACTCATCTGAGCCGTCCAGAGGATTCGAACCTCCAACCTAACGCTTACAAAGCGCTTGCTCTACCATTGAGCTAGGACGGCTAAAAAGGTGCCGCGGGTGCGAGTCGAACGCACACGGTCTATTCGACCACAGGATTTTAAGTCCTGCGTGTATACCATTCCACCACCGCGGCTTTTTTAAATAATTTTTAAATAACTTGATTTTTATATATTATTATAACATGTAATTATTAATTCCTAGATGTTTAAGTCCTTTTTGAGTGACTATTCTTCCACGAGGTGTTTTTTTTATAAAACCTAACTGAATAAGATATGGTTCGATAAACTCTTCAATTGTTTTTTTATCCTCCGATAAAGAAAGGGCGATTGTTTCCAAACCTACTGGTTGATTGGCAAACTTATAAGCTAAAAGTTTTAAATATTTTATATCAATATTAGTTAATCCAGCTTTATCAATTTCTAGTATGTTAAAAAGTTTTTCCAAAAGGAGAGTATTAATTTTTTTGTTTTTATTTTCTTCAAAAATATCTCTTACTCTTTTTAAAATGTGGTTTGCAATTCGTGGAGTTTTTCTTGATCTTCTTGCAATTTCCATAATTGCTTCTTTGTCAATTGGCAATTTTAAAATTCTAGCTGATTGGCTAACAATCTTGAAAAGTTCTTCATCACTATAATAATCTAACCTAAGAACTAAACCAAACCGGTTTCGCAAAGGAGCAGAAAGAAGCGCTAACTTAGTAGTCGCACCAATTATGGTAATTTTTGAGACAGTTAGGCGTACTGTTCTTGCAGAAGGTCCTTTTCCAATAATAATATCCAGCTTATTATCTTCTATTACTGGATAAAGTAATTCCTCTGCTGTTTTTGGCAAGCGGTGAATTTCATCAATGAACAAAATATCATTATTTTTCAAATTAGTTATTATTGCAGCTAAATCTCCACTCTTAGTTATTGCTGCTCCTGAGGTAATTTTTATTTCACCCCCAAGCTCATTGGCAATGACATGGGCAAGTGTGGTTTTACCAATCCCAGAGGGACCATATAAAAGAATGTGCTCCGAAAAGTAACCCCTCTTTTTTACACCTTTAATAAAAAGCTTTAATGTTGCGATAGCTTTTTCTTGACCAATGTATTCATTAAATGTTTTAGGTCGAAGATTTTTTTCTATCATAGTGTTTATTTTAACATTTTCAGAGCCTCTTTTATTCTTTTTTCAATGGAGAATTTTTTAGGTAATTTAGGAATAACTTTTTTTGCCTCATTTAGCCCAAAACCTAAAGAAACTAATGCATCAATTATCATTTTATCTTCATGAGTTAGATACATTTTCTCAATTTTAAACTCACTTTTTAACTTTTGAGAAATTTCCAGAATTATTTTCATTGCTGTTTTTTTTCCAAGACTAGGAATTTGACTAAAAAAATCAATATCATTATTTATTACTGCTTTTACAAGCTCTTCAATTTTTGAGTAAGATATAACAGTAAATGCTGTTTTTGGACCAACATTAGGCACAGTTAATAACAATTTAAAAAAATCTAACTCTTTTTTATCAGCAAAACCATATAAAATAAAAGTATCTTCTTTTGCATGAAGAAAGGTGTAGAGCTCTATAAAGTAAGGTAATTCAAATGAAATTAGTTGTTGAGGAAGATAAACTTGGTAATAAACTCCACATGTCGTTTCAATTAAACCAATATTATTTTCTACTTCTACTAATTTACCCTTAATTTTACCGATCATATGACTTGTTTTAAAAAAATTATCTACTTTTTTTATTTTAAATTTAATTCTTCTTTTTCAATTTGCCACAATCGGTTATATTTAGCTACTCTTTCCCCACGACAAGGAGCGCCAAATTTAACGAAATCAGCTTGAACAGCAACAGCAAAATCAGCAATGAAACTATCTGTTGTTTCAGCTAATCGATGAGAAACAATATAGTTAAAGTTATTTTTTTGGGCAATATTAATAACTTCTAAAGTCTCTGAAATAGTACCAATTTGATTTGGTTTTATTACAATCGACGTGCATGCTCTTTCTTTAATAGCTTTGATTAATTTCTCTTTGTTGGTAGTAAGCAAATCATCTCCGACTAAATAAGTCTGTTGTGATAAAAGTTGATTTAGCTTTTTCCAATTTTCCCAATCTTCATCTGATAAAGGATCTTCCAAAAATAAAAAAGGGTATTTTTTTGTCAGATTGACTATAAACTCAAGATATTGATCAACGCCAAGTAACTGTTGTCTATCTCGAATTTGATATTTTCCTTCCTTATAAAAATGACTAGCTGCAATATCTAAACCAAAAAAAATATCAAAACCAAGATTTAAATTTTTTTTGTAAATCGCTTCTTTTATTATTTCCAAAGCGTCAATATTTGCTGAAAAGGTTGGAGTATATCCTCCTTCCTCCCCAATTGAAATATTAACATTATGGTAGTTTAGTTGATTTTTTAACTCGTGAAAAATCTCAATTGCTAATTGGTAGCTTTTTGAGAATGAATTAGCAGATGAAGGGATTATTTGAAATTCTTGGAATTCCAAATTATTATTTGCATGCTTACCACCGCTAATGATGTTAAAAATTGGAGTAGGAATTTTTTTAATTTTAATTTGACTTTTAAAATAATCAAAGTAAAGTTTATTTATATATCTAAAAATAGGAATTCTTAAACAAGCTGCTGCTGCTTTGACAAAAAGTTGAGAAATAGTTAAAGTTGTATTTGCACCAAGTTTTTTTTTATTTTTCGTTCCGTCAGCTTTTATTAACCATGAGTCTACCTCTTGTTGCTTGAATGGAGAAACACCAATAAGTTTTGGAGCAATTAATTCGTTGATGTAATAAACAGCTTTAGAAACCCCCATGCCATCAAAGCGATTAGGATCACCATCTCGCAATTCATAAGCCTCATATTTACCAATAGATACTCCAGAAGGAATTGCAGTTGTTACAGCTTGATCATCGTCTAAAATCAATTTTCCCTCAATAGTTGGATATCCACGAGAATCAATGATCTCATAAGCAAGTATCTTTTTAACCCTTGCCATAGTATTTTTTTTCAATCTCAAATATAAATTGCCTAGTTTTTTCAACTACATCATGATTGACTGACACGCTTGTAATTCCTGCTTTAACTAATTTTTCAATTATTTCCGGATAATCTGACGCTGCCTGCCCACAAATTGAGGAAGTAACTCCATACTGTTGACAGGTTTTGACAATATATTCCAAAACAGTAGTAACAAATGGATGACTTTCATTATACAAATGCGCAACTTTTTCGTTGTCTCTATCAACACCAAGAAGCATCATGGTTAAATCGTTTGTGCCAATTGATACTCCATCTACACCAACTTTAAGAAACTCTTCAAGATTTAGTGCGCATGAAGGCACTTCAACCATAATCCAAAGCTTAAATTGTGGATAAGAAAATAGGTTATAAGATTTTACAATCTCCCTTATTTTAATTAATTCCCAAGGAAGGCGAACAAAAGGTATCATTAAGTGAAGGTTTCGATAACCCATACGCCATACTTTAGCAATTGCCTGAAGTTCCATCCCAAAAATCTCAGTCTGTTGGATATATCTTGAGGCTCCACGAAATCCTAACATGGGATTTTGTTCGTTTGGTTCAAATTTATCTCCTCCGTGCAAGTGACGATATTCATTAGTTTTAAAGTCTGTTGCTCGATAAATTACTGGTCTTGGTGCAAAAGCTTTAACAAACTTTAATAAATCTGCTGTCAGTTTGTTAATAAACAAAAACTCTTTTCTTTTCATTAAAAACTCTTTCGGATGAATTCCAATTTGGGCAATCATAAACTCAGCTCGAAGTAGTCCAACTCCATCCACATCTAAAGCAGCAATTTTTTTTGCTTGATCTGGTTCTGCAAGATTAACGTAAACTTTTGTAATTGTTTTTATTTTTTTACTGTTCTTGACTTGGGTTATTCCCTGATTGTAATTATTCGAATTATAAATTATTTTACCTTTAAAAATCTCACCAGTTGAACCATTAACAGTAACTATCATTTCATCTCGTAAAATTTTTGTAGCATCTTCTGCACCCACTACTGCTGGTATGCCTAATTCTCTTGAAACTATAGCAGCATGAGATGTTCTTCCTCCCTTTTCTGTCACAATAGCACATGCTTTTTTCATGATTGGAACGTAATCCGGATTAGTAAATGGAGCTACTAATACGTCACCGCTTTTAATTTTGTGCATTTGCTCAGGTTGAGTAATAATTTTTACTGGGCCAGTTTTTATTCCGGGTGATGCTGGTGATCCAATTAAGATAGGAAACTTATTTATATTTAAAAATAATTCACCTGATGAAAAATTATCAGCTTTATTTATTTGTTTTATCGTTGTTATTGGTCTTGATTGGACAATAAAAACTTGATCTTTTTCAATTGCCCATTCAATATCTTGAGGAAAGTAATAGTGTTTTTCAATATCAGAAACTAACAAAGCGATTTTTATAATCTCTTCATCAGTTATCTTCTGACTCTCAGCTTCTTTTTTAGAAAGTTTAACCTCTTTATTTTTTAATCCCGACTTTACTAATTTGACGTTTTGCTTTTTAACTTCTTTTTTTAGAATCACAAAAGATTTTTTATCTACTTCGTAGTGATCAGGACTAACTTTACCACCAACAATATATTCTCCTAAACCTTTGATGGCTTCAATTACAATTTTATTTTTATCATTAGTTACTGGATCAATGCTAAAAGCAATTCCAGATTTTTCAGATTGGACCATTCTTTGAACAACCACTGCTAATCCCACTTTGAAATGGTCAAATTTCATTTGCTGCCGATAATAAATAGCGCGAGGAGTAAAGAGTGATGACCAACATTTTTTAACATGTAAAATTAAGCTGTTTTCTCCTTTAATATTTAAAAAAGTTTCCTGCTGTCCGGCAAAAGAGGCAGATGGCAGATCTTCAGCTGTTGCTGATGAGCGTACAGCAACTAAAGGTAAATTAAAGACGTGTTTTAATTTGTGTAAAGCCAATCTCCAATTAAATAATTTTTTTTTCAAAAAATTTTCTTCTTTTAACGTTAAATTCTCATAAAAATCAATAATCCCATCAATTATTACCTGAGGAATTGGTGCTTTATTGATAAGATCTCTTATATGAGCGGAAACTTGCTGTAATTGAGAAGAGTTTTCATAATCTAAAGTCTCCAAAAAATCCTTTATTTTTTTCTCAAGATGATTTGATTTCAAAAATTCAAAATATGCCTGAGAAGTAATTATAAAACCATAAGGAATAGGAATTGAGGCATTGGTCATCTCACCTAAATTTGCTCCTTTACCGCCAACTAAATCTACTTTACTTTTATCAACTTCCTCAAACCAGACAATAAATTTTTTATTACTCATAATATTTAATATAAAAAAACTATTGACATTTGGCAAGAGAATGTTAAAATAAATATACATGAAAATTTATCTCTCATAAAGGCAATATTGGAGACTCCGTGTTAGTTCTCCTAACAGCCCAAAATTAAATAAAAATTATTTTTGCTTGCTATACTAGTAAAACTAATTTTCTATTGACTAAAGCACTTTAAACAGTACAAGTAAATAGTTTTTGTCATAAAGGGCCTGTAGTTCAGTCGGCTTAGAACATCCGCCTTGCACGCGGAAGGTCACCGGTTCAAACCCGGTCAGGTCCACTAGCACTTTGAAAATTTGCTGATTTTTTAACAAGAATGATGGGAGAGAATAAGGCTATTGGTGGATGCCTTGGCAGTTTGGGCCGAAGAAGGACGCTTGCTTGCGAGCGATATCAACGGTAAGTCCGCCAGCAGACGCTATCAACCGTTGGTTTCCGAATGGGGTAACCCCAGCCGTGGGAACACGGCTGATCCCAACTTTTTAGTTGGGAGGGGCACCTGGTGAACTGAAACATCTCAGTAACCAGAGGAAAAGAAATCATATGAGATTCCGTTAGTAGCGGCGAGCGAAAGCGGAACAGCCTAAATCCCGCCTTTGGCGGGAGGTTGCGGGACCTCCATAACGATTATTTTTTTCCTAGAAGAATGACTTGGAAAAGTCAACCATAGAAGGTGAAAGTCCTGTATTCAAAAGGAAAAAAATAATCAGGAGGTATCCCAAGTACCACGAGGCACGGCAAACCTTGTGGGAAGCTGGGTCGGTCACGATCCAAGGCTAAA
>CALLVF010000086.1 GCA_938010745.1 uncultured Patescibacteria group bacterium
AAACTTATTAAAAGAAGAAAATAGAGAAAAAGTTGTTGATTGGTTCAAATACTATTATTCTAAATTTTATCAAGAAAATAATTGGTGGAAATTATCTAATCTTTTTACCTATCCACCGCTAGCCCGAGACTGGGCTGCAGGATACACGCCTTACTTGAATCAATTTTGTGAGGAATTAACATCTTCTTCCTATCAAAAAAAAATAAAAAACATTGTAAATAGAGAAAAAGAAATCAATCAAATTGAAAGGATTCTTACAAAAGCGCAGGAAGCAAATGTGCTTGTTGTGGGTCAGGAGGGAATTGGAAAACACACTATTATTGACGCACTATCCAAAAAAATATATCAAGGAGCAACCAATAGCCTCCTTGCTTACAAGCGTATTTTAAAAATTAATATGGAAAAGGTCTTAAGTGAAAAAAATGACAAAGTTCAACAAGAAAAATTGTTAGAGGATCTATTATCTGAAGCTTCTGACGCGCGAAATATTATTATTTTTATTGATCATTTTGAAAAATACCACCAATTTTTTGATATTATTGAAAAATTTGCTAAAACTTCTAATATTCAATTCATTGGTATAACAACACCATTTTTTTACCAGAAGATTATTTTTCCTCAGGAGAAGATTGCCCAACTTTTTTCAAAGGTTGATGTCTATGAAGTTACAAAAGAAGAAGCAACCAACATTCTTTTAAATCTTGCATTTGATTTTGAAACGCGCTATAAATTAATTATTCCTTATGAAACAATCAAAACACTTATTGAAAAAAGTGATTATTATATTACCTATATTCCTTTTCCAGAAAAAGCTATTCAACTTCTTGATGAGGCTTGCATTATAACAGAAGAACTTTATTTAAAAGAACAACAAACTAAAAAAATCCTTAATAAGCCAATTATTCTCCCAGAAACCATTGATAAAATTTTAACAGAGAAAACTCATATACCAACCTCTCTTACTCATCAGATAAAAGGAAAACTTCTTAAACTTGAAAATCTTCTTAAAGAAAATATCCTTCACCAGGAAGAGGCAATTAAAGAAATTTCATCCACTCTTCAGCGATCATTTGTTGTCATTGATAAAAGAAAAAAACCACTGGCTAGTTTTCTTTTTTTAGGACCAACCGGTGTCGGTAAAACCGAAACTGCCAAAACTATTGCTGATGTGTTTTTTAAAACTCCCTCTTATTCTAATGACACAACCAACGCCCAAAATCGACCTCAATTAAACACAACTAATTTCAACTATCTACTACGATTTGATATGTCTTTATATCAAAGTAAAGAAGACATACCAAAACTTATTGGTTCACCAGAAACAGGCACTCCTGGTCTTTTAACCACAGCAATTAGAGAACATCCTTTTGGGGTATTACTTCTTGATGAACTAGAAAAAGCTAATCACGATCTTTTAAACATTTTTTTGACAATATTGGACGAAGGCTATTTTACTGATGGTTACGGCAAGCAAGTTGACTGTAAAAATTTAATAATTATAGCTACATCAAATGCCGGCAGTAACTTTATTTACGAACAACTTAAGCAACAAATTGCTAATAAATCCTTAGATTTTAAGCAAACTTTAATTAATTATCTTATTGAAAAAAATGTTTTTTCTCCTGAATTTTTAAATCGATTTGATGGATTAATAATTTTTAAACCCTTAACTCAAGAAGCAATTATTGATGTTGCCAAAAAAATAATTAAGATCATTTCTCAAGACATCTATCGCTTACACAAGATTAAGTTAATTGTCTCTCAAGAATATCTTATTAATCTTACTCAAAAAAGTTATCATCCGCAATTTGGTGCCCGCGATATGGAAAGACTAATTAAAAAAGAGATTGAAGATAAAATAGCCAAGATGCTTTTTGAAAATAAAGTAAAAGACGGCGATACATTGTTTTTTTGAGAAAAATCTTAATTAAGATCATATTTGACAATAACAATTATTAGCTGTTATAATTTCAAAACTAGCATATGGATAAAAAATTTATCGGTTTGGTACTAGTTTTTCTTTTGGCTTTTAGTCTTTTTAGTACTTTAATGGTTTTTAATAAACCATTAAGTCGTTTAACAAGAGCAAAAGAAGAGTTTTTTCCCTCAAGTGAAAATTCTTTGATTTTTGCATGGCCACTTAGTGTAAAGGCTGACGGAGAAAAGACAACAACAATTAATGTTTTTGTAAGAAATAATAAAAATCTACCAATTAGTAATAAAAAAGTTTCAGTTTTGAGTAATTTAGGTCAAATAAAAGAAGTACAATCATTAACTGATAAATATGGTAAAGCGACTTTTGTTTTAGTATCAAAGAATAAAGGAACAGCGACTTTAAAGGCAATAGTTGATAATCAAGTTGAATTAAAGACAACAGTCAGTATTAAATTTGAATAGGTTTTTTTTAAAATTATGAAAAAAATAAAAAAAGTCATTATACCAGCGGCTGGTTTTGGAACCAGATTCCTACCACAAACTAAAGCAATGCCAAAAGAAATGCTACCTATTGTTGATAAACCAGTAATTCAGTATGTAGTAGAAGAAGTTGTATCAGCCGGTATTGAAGATATAATCATCGTTACCGGTTATACAAAAAGAGCAATTGAAGATCATTTTGATTCACCTAATGCGGAACTTGTTAAAAATCTAGAAATGGGAAAAAAAAACCAATTACTAAAACAGATAGAAGCAATATCTGAGATGGCTAATTTTATTTATATTAGACAAAAAGGACCTTACGGGAATGCTACTCCAATAAAAACAGCCCAACACTTACTAAATGATGAACCGTTTTTAGTATTATGGGGTGATGACTTTGTGTGGGCTAATCCTTCAAGAGCAAAGCAAATGATTGAAGCCTTCTATAAATATGGAGCAACCATACTCTGCGGAATAAAAACGAATAAAAAAGAAGATCGCAACAGATATGCTTTTGTAAAGGGAAAAGATTTAGGTGGGGGAATTTGGAAAGTAGAACAGTTAATTGAAAAACCCGGTGAAAAAAATGCTCCATCTGACTTAGCTGTGGTTTCTGGATATATTTTAACCCCTGATATTTTTCCAGTTTTAAACGACCAAAAACCAGGTTTAGGGGGAGAATACTATCTACCGGAAGCAATTGACATTCTAGCTAGAAAACAACCTGTTTTTGCGGTTGAAATTCAAAATGGCAAATACTACGATACAGGAAATAAATTCGAATATCTCAAAACAGTAGTTGAATTTGCTCTTCAGCACAGTGAAATTAATAGTGAATTTAGGAAATTTTTAAAAACTCTTCAATTATAGACTTTCCCTTGTTATAATATAAAGCTTATGACAAAAACTGATAACAAAATAGAACAACTTTTTAAACTTGGTACTCATCTCGGTCACAAAACTAACCGAATTCACCCAAAAGCTAAAAAGTATATCTACACTGTTCAAAATGGCGTATCTATTATTGACTTAACAAAAACAATCAACCTTTTAAACAAAGCCAAAGAATACATTAAAGATCTTGCTAAAAATGAAAAAACTCTTCTTGTTGTGGCAACAAAAAAATTATTTTCCACTCAAATATTTAACTTGTGTCAAAAAAATAAAATACCTGTCGTTTCAACCAAATGGCCAGCTGGTCTTCTTACTAATTTTGATAATATCATCAGAAATTTTAAAAAATTAGAAAAAATGAAAGAACAAAAAGAAAATGGGGTTTGGAATCAGTTTGTAAAACATGAACAAATAAAACTTAAAAAACAACTTAACAAACTAGAAAAATTTTATGGTGGTATAATTAATTTAAAAAAAATACCAGATGCTCTTTTTGTTATCGATGCTAAAAAAGAAAAAAACGCAATAATTGAAGCTCAAAAGATGTCAATACCTATTATTGCAGTTGTTGATACTAACACAGACCCAACACCAATAGACTTTCCAATACCAGCAAATGACGATTTATTTGAAAGCGTCAATTATATCGCTCAAGAAATTATTACCGCCTATATTTTTGGAATAAAATCAAGATAATTATAATTTCTAATTTATTTTTATGAAGCTAGATTTAGATATTAACAAGCTTAAAACTCTTCGTCAGGAAACAGGAGTATCTTTCTCTTTATGCAAGAAAGCATTGGAGGAATCAAAAAATAATCTTGAAGAAGCAAAAAAATTGCTCAGAAAATGGGGAGCAGAAAAAATTACAGATAAGCTCAATAGAGTAACAGCTCAAGGAGCAATTTTTACTTACCTTCATTACAATAAAAAAATCGCCTCTTTAGTTGAAATGTTATGCGAAACTGATTTTGTTTCCAAAAATTGCGAATTTCAAAAATTAGGAGAAGAAATTGCAATGCAAGTAGCCTCAATGAATCCAGAAAGTATTGATGAATTAATTAATGAACCATACATTCGTGACCCAAATAAAAAAATATCAGATCTTATGCAAGAAGCAGTTCTAAAATTTGGCGAGAACATAAAAATAAAAAGATTTATTAGATGGCAGCTTGGAAGTGAAATTTAAATTATTTTATTCACAATAATTACTTTATTACTCCATGGATCCTATAACTTATGAATTTAAAATTCAAGGAGAAAAAGCAATAGAAAATCTAAAAGAAGATCTAAATACTGTAAGAACAGGAAGAGCATCTCCTGCATTAGTTGAAAATATTATTGTGGAAACCTATAAAGGTAACACAAAACTTCGTCTTTTAGAGTTGGCAACAATAACAAATGAAGACCCCCTAACACTGTCCATTATACCATTTGATCCCTCAACAATAGTTGATATCGAAAAAGCAATTTTAAAATCTCCACTTGGCACTTCACCTCAAAATCAAGGTGGAAAACTTATCTTAAAACTTCCTCCATTATCTTTAGATCAAAGAGAAAAAATTTTAAAAATTGTTAGGGAAAAAATTGAGGAAAAAAAACAAATAATAAGAAATTTTCGTGATGAAGCAAGAAAAAAAATTAAGGTAAAATTTGAAAAAAAAGAAATTGGCGAAGATCAAAAATATCGAATGGAAAAAGAAATAAATTTAGCAACCCAAAGTTTAATGGATGAAATTCAAAAAATAAAAGAAATCAAAGAAAAAGAAATTATGCAAAAATAGCAATATAAATTTTAATTACTATGACATTATTAATATTTTTTTTAATTTTAGCACTTCTTGTTGTTGTTCATGAGTTAGGTCATTTTATTGCGGCTAAAAAAAATGGAGTTAAAGTAGAAGAGTTTGGGATTGGCTTTCCACCAAGAGTCTTTGCTAAACAAATAGGCGAAACAGTTTATAGCATAAATCTAATCCCCTTAGGAGGTTTTGTTAAATTATATGGAGAAGATTACCATGAAATTAGCACAAAAAATAAGAACGTCAATTCAAATTTAAAAGGCAAAGCTTTTGCTTTGAAAAAAGAATGGCAAAAAGCAATTATTATAATCTCGGGTGTTTTAGGTAATTTTCTTCTAGCGTGGATTTTAATATCTTTTCTTTTCACCCAAGGAGTTCCTATTCCGGAAAAAAAAGTTATCATTGAAAAGGTACAACCAAATTCACCTGCTGAATTTTCTGGTCTCAAAGAAAAAGACGTTATTTTATCCATAATACCAGACAATGACAATGCCATAACCGTAAACTCTTCTGCTGATTTCATAAATTTAACTAGAAAATACTCGGGCAAAAAAATAAACCTTCTCATTCAAAGAGCTGATAAAAAAATAAAAATAAGTATTACACCACGCAAAAATCCTCCTGCTGGTCAAGGACCGTTAGGGGTTATAATAACATCCTTTGCTATTAAAAAATATCCTTGGTACCAGGCTCCTTTTTCAGGTCTAATTGAGTCTTTTAAAATAACCAAACAAATAACTCAAGAAATTGCAAGAAGTATAATTCAATTAATATTTTTTCAAAAAACCAACATTGAAGTAGCTGGCCCAATCGGAATTGCTCAGTATACATCGGAAGTTATAAAATATGGCAATAATGCTCTTTTGCAATTTATTGCTTTATTGTCTCTTAATCTTGCTGTTATTAATATCTTACCTTTTCCCGCTTTAGACGGCGGAAGACTAGTTTTTATTATTTATGAATGGA
The DNA here is from genome assembly GCA_938010745.1 of uncultured Patescibacteria group bacterium. GTDB lineage: Bacteria > Patescibacteriota > Microgenomatia > UBA1406 > GWC2-37-13 > CALLVF01. Next base: position 6,081 of record CALLVF010000086.1, read on the forward strand.
TAACAAAAAAAAGAGTTAATCAAAAAATTGAACGTTATGTTAATATTTTAGGTATTATATTCCTTTTATCGATAGCAATTTTAGTTTCTATTAACGATTTATCAAAAATTTTTCGATAATCCTCATGAATTTTAAATACGAAAACATCACTATCTCAGGAGGAGTAGCAACAGGAAAAAATACCCTTTCTGCTAATCTTAAACCTTATCTTTCTCCTTATGGTTGGAAATTTGCCTCAGGTGGACAATTACTAAGAGATTTTACTAAAGAATATATCCACCCTGTTGCCAATTTGGCTGATAAAAAATTTCATCAAAATCTGGATGAGCGAACGAGAAAACTTTTAATCAAAGAAGGTCACTATGTAATTGAGGCTTGGTTAGCAGGATTTATTGCTCGTGATTTAAAAAATACACTACGAGTGCTTTTAATTTGCAGCAATGACGCTTTAAGAGTAGATCGAATAGCTAATCGTGATAAAATTTCAATTAAACAAGCAAAAAAATTTCTTAAAGAAAGAGAAAGCGAAAATTTTAAAACCTGGAAAAAAATATACGGTAATTATAATTTTTTTGATCCTAAATATTATCATCTTGTTATTGATACCTACTCATCAGGTCCACTGGAAACCTTAGGTCAAGTCCTTGATGCCTTGGGTTATGATCACACACAAATAACCATTACCAAAAATCATCATGAATCATTAGTGCTTTCAGTTAATAATGACTAATTTGTTTATTAACTCAATCAACTGCAAAAACTAAGAAAATGATTTAGAAAACTCAAGCGAAGAAAATCTTATCACTATTGATTTATGTTTTTCAAAATCTGTCTGATCATAGGGTCTTCCTACAATTTTTTTACGATCGCTATTTTTAAATATTTCTTGAACCCGATGGTATTCTCTTAAAAACCAAAGATAAGCTTGTTGTAATTGAGAAGCAAAATCCTTCTTTATCAAACCTTTGGCACAAAAATAATCAATTCTATCACAAGTATTGGTTGGAAGATTAGGTATCTCTTGATCATTTAATAAATTTTTTTTCCATGCTTCAACAGTTAAAATATCCAGCCTTCTTTGAACAACTCTCAAAGGTCCCATCTTAAAACCAAGTTGTAATTTTTTTGGGTCTTCGTTTTCATAATAATATTGCCAACCATCAGCAAAAACAGGTAACCCTCTGTAAAATCCAGTTGACAAAGTTGTTCTGTAACTTGAAAGTTGTTTTTTTAATTCTTCTCTAATTCTTTTTCCAATAGGTCCATCATCTGTCATTTCCTTTATCACTTTTATTCTTGCTTGTAGATGAGTTTTTGGATTTCCTAAAATTAATATACTATTTAATATTAAATCAGGATAAACAGCTTTGGGTGAATTATTATAATATGAAAGTATTGGGGGAGGGACTTCTTCTAGTCTTATCTCATCATATAAAATTTGCGAGGGTAAGCTATTTGGTATTTGCAAACTAGAATTTTCTCTTTTGTTTTTTTCTAATCCTTTTCGAAGTAATACTATTTCAGTTTTTGATTGAGGGTGTCTCTCTTCTTTTCCATCACTTCCCACAACAATAATAGCATCTGCTTCTCCTAAATGCAAACTTTCTTCTTTTAGCAAGATAGTTTTTAACCAGTTTCGCCAATTCAAACAACACTTTCTTACCAAACCATCATATTCATCCAATGGAATTTCATAAGTATTTATTTTGCTTTCCATATATCTTAAAAAGATTTATATTATAGCAAATCTCTTTTTAAAATTGAAAGTTATAATTTTTTTATAACTTTATTGTCATTTTATCTTCAATTAACACCTTTATTTTTTGATTTTTGAATTTTGGATTTTAGATTGTATAATTATAAAATTATGCTTTATTCAAAACTTTTTGGAAAAACTAAAAAGAAAGTCTCGCAACAATTTGAGGCAAAAAGTCACGAACTTTTAACAAAAGCTGGTTTTATTGATCAGGTTGCCTCCGGTATTTTCAACTTTCTTACTTTAGGTAAAAAAGTCTTAACAAAAATTGAAAATATTATTAAAGAAGAAATGAATGCTCTTGGTGCTCAGGAAATATTGATGCCATCACTTCATCCCAAAACCTTATGGCAACAAACCAATCGCTGGGATACTGTTGATGTTTTATTTAAAACTGAAAGTCAACTTGGCCAAGAGTATGCTTTTGCTCCAACTCATGAAGAAACCGTTACACCTTTGGCAAAAAAATTTATCAAAAGTTATAAAGATTTACCCTTAGCTTTATATCATATTACCGCAAAATTTCGCGATGAGCCTCGGCCAAAATCTGGGATTCTTCGGGGAAGAGAGTTTGGTATGAAAGATTTATATTCATTTCATGAGAACAAAGATGATCTTAAAAATTTTTATCAAAAGGTGATTGATGCTTATTTAAAAATCTTTAAAAGATGTGGTCTTTCTAATATTAAAATCACTGAGGCTTCTGGAGGTAGTTTTACTAAAAAATTTTCTCATGAGTTTAATGTTTTAACACCAGCTGGTGAGGTGGATCTTCTATACTGTCAAAAATGTAGTTTTGCGCAAAATGAAGAAATTAATCAATTAAAGCCAGGAGATTCCTGTCCAAAATGTAAAGGAGTACTCAAAAAAGATCGGGCTATCGAGGTTGGTAATATTTTTGATTTAGGCACCCGCTTTAGTGAAGCTTTTGATTTGACATATACCGATAAAAAAGGAAAAAAACAATATCCTTTTATGGGTTGTTATGGTATTGGGACAACTCGTCTTCTGGGAGCAATTGTTGAGGTCTCAAATGATGAAAAAGGTATTATTTGGCCATTTGACATTTCCCCTTATCAAGTCCACCTTTTAGGTCTTGATCTTAAAGATAAAAAGGTAAAAAATATGAGTTACAACGTCTATCATCAATTATTAAACCATGGAATTGAAATCCTTTTTGATGATAGAGAAGAGGTGAGCGCAGGAGAAAAATTTGCTGATGCTGATTTGATAGGGATACCAATAAGATTAGTAATTTCCCAGAAAACTGGAAAAAAAATAGAGTTTAAGAAAAGATTTGAAAAAACTCCTTTAATAATTGATTTTTCCGAATTAATATCTAAAATTTAAACTATTAAATTAAAAAAATTTTTAATCATTTATTTTGTATGAAAATCGTTGTAAGTCATCTTTCACCCGATCTGGATTCAATTACTGCCTCTTGGTTAGTTATAAGATTTTGGCCTGGATGGCATAATGCCGAAATAAAGCTTGTTCCTGCCGGCTCAACATTAAACAATCAACCCCCAGATCAAAATCCAGATATTATTCATGTAGACACTGGTCTTGGGCGTTTTGATCATCATCAAACTAATAAAAATACTTGCGCTACTAAAAAAGTTTTTCTATATTTGTTGAAAAAAAATTTTTTAGCTGAAAAACATATCAAACCACTGGAACGAATGGTTGAATATGTTAATTTAATAGATCATTTTCAGGAAATTAATTTTCCTCAGGCATCAAACGATATTTACGAATTTTGTCTTCATCAAATTATTATTGGTTTAAAATCTACAATAGGGGATGATGTAAAACTTATGAAAAATGTTTTTATAATTCTTGACGGTATTTTTCAAGTTTTCAAAAACAAAATCTCTGCAGAAGAAGATTTAAATAAAATTTTTACCTTTACATCAAAATGGGGCAAATCAGGTGCGATTGAATCAAAAAATGAGGAAATAATAAAACTAGCCCTAAAATCTGGATTTAATATAATCATCATAAAAGACCCAAAGAAAGGTAATGCTCGAATTAAAACACGACCAGATAAAAAAATAGATCTTACTCCACTTTATCAAAAAATTAAAAGTATTGATAAAAAAGGGACATGGTTTCTTCATATTTCCAAAAATATGCTTCTAAATTCCTCCTCAAAAAATCCTCATTTTGTTGCTACCCCTTTATCTCTTTCTCAACTAGTTGAAATCACAAAAAGCATTTAAAGTTTTTCTTTTAATTGCTATAATAATAGATAAAGTTTTAAGTAAATAAAAAGGAGGTGTTTTTTTAAATGGTTGTAATTACGAAAAAAAAGGGAGAATCAAAAGATAGTTTATTTCGTAAATTCACTAAAGTATTTATTGAGGAAAATATTATCAATGATCTTCGAAAAAAACAATTTTACAAAAAACCTTCACTTCTTCGTCGTGAGGAAGAAAAAGAAAAAATTAAGGAAAGGGCAGCAGCAGCACAAAAATATGGAAAAGTTGTTTTAACAAAGAAAAATTAAAATAATTATGATTAATATATTTTGTCCATCGCGTTACAAGATTAATAGAAAGGCGATTAAAGAACTTGTTAATCAAGAGTTAAAGAAAAAAAATTTCAATTTTGAATACGATCTCAACATTATTTTTTTAGGCAAAAATAAAATGAAGCACCTTTCTCAAAATTACAAGCAGGAAAAAGTTGCCTTACCTGTGCTTGCTTTTTCATACAAAGAAAAACATGAAGAACGGACTCTTCTTGGTGAAATTTTTATTTGCTACCCTCAAGTAATTCTATTAGCAGCAGAGAGAAACAAAAGAGTAGATGATGTTATTAATCAACTAATTGCAAATGGTCTAGATAACATCTTAAAATAAGTAGCAAATAATTTTTATGTTTTATCTTAAATATCGCCCAAAAAAAATAAGTGAGATTGATAATTCCTCAGTTCGTGATGTTTTAAGAAAAGTCTTAGAAAGTAAAAATATCCCTCACGCTCTTCTCTTTACTGGCCAAAAGGGAACAGGTAAAACTTCTGCTGCTCGTATTTTTGCTAAAACAGTTAACTGTCTTAATAATAAATTTAAAGAATCTTCGTTGTCAATTGAACCTTGTAATCAATGTAGCAACTGCCTTAGTATTGATAAATCCACTTCAATTGATGTTTTAGAAATTGATGCTGCGTCCAATCGTGGAATTGAAGAAATTAAAAATCTTATTCGAAAAACTGCCTTTTTACCCATGAGAGCAAGATTTAGAGTTTTTATTATCGATGAAGCTCATATGATTACTAATGAAGGATTCAACGCTCTTTTGAAAACCTTAGAAGAACCACCTGAAACAGCAATTTTTATCTTGGCAACAACCAATCCAGAAAAGATTCCCACCACCATTGCCTCCAGATGTGTCAAAATTAATTTTGGTAAAGCAAAAAAAGATGATATCATTTTAATGCTAAAAAGAATTGCTGCAAATGAAGGTCTAGAATTTAATGAAGATTTTTTTACTTTAATCGCTAACTCAAGTGAAAATTCATTTCGCGATGCAACAAAACTATTTGAAGAGTTGATTATTCAAAAAATAACTAAACTAGAAGAGGTAGAAAGATTTTTAGGTTTAAAAGGAAAAAATAATTTCCGCAAGCTAATAGAGAAAAATGACATAAAAGCAGCATTAAGCTGGATTGAGCAATTTGCTCAAGAAGGAGGAAACTTCAAAAATTTGATTGAACAAATGTTAGATGAATTAAGATTAATGCTTCTTGCTAAAAAAGGATTAAATAGAGAAAATGAGTATCAAACTTCCTTAACAACTGAGCAAATTGTTAGTCTTATTAAATTATTAATGGAAGCATACCAAAATTTGAGAATTAGTCCTATTGAATCTTTACCTCTTGAGATTGCTATTGTTGAGTTTTATAATATTAGAAAGTAAAATAAAAAATTATGAATGATGCATAAATTCACTCAATTTACCAATATTACCAAATAAAGGTAAAAAATGCATCTTTATTATTAATTAGCATCATTCGTAAGAAAATTATATGTTTAATCCCTTTAACTCTCTTGGCGATTTGCAAAAGTTACAGCAACAAGCGCAAAAAATGCAACAAGCGCTTCAGCAAGAACAAGTAGTTGTTGAAAAAAATGGTGTCAAAGTCACAATTCGTGGCGATCAGATAATTGAAACAGTTGAAGTTGATGGAGTAATTGAAAATCGAATTGCTGAGGCAATTAATGAGGCGATAAAAAAAACACAAGAACTGGCGGCTAAAAAATTGATAGAAATATCAACTCAAAGTAGATAATCTTTACTCTCTATCAATCTGATCTAAATTTAACTCATTTTTTATGTTTAAAATTTTCTCTGGTAGTGCTAACCAGAAACTAAGTGAAGACGTAGCAAAGTTAGTTAAAATTCCTCTTTCAAAAGCTGAGATCATCCGCTTTGCTAATTCAGAAGTTAAAGTCACTATTCAAGAAAAGGTTAAAAAAACAACTTGTATAATTATTCAACCCATATCCAATCCAACCGACACTCACCTTATGGAGTTTTTTTTCTTTTGTGATGCCCTAAAAAGACAAGAAGCTAATTATGTTATTGGGTTCATTCCTTACTTTGGCTATGCCCGTCAAGATATTCAGCACCGCTCTGGAGAATGTGTATCGGTAAATGTTGTTATCCGCTTTTTAGAGTCAATTGGTTTTAATAAAATTTACACAATTGACTTACATGATGAAGCAACGGAAGGTGTTTTCTCAATTCCTTTCAAAAATCTTTCTGCTCTTCCACTTTTATCTGAAGCTGTTAAAAAATATCTCCTCGAAAATAATTTAAGCCAAATTCAACCATCAACAGTTGCTATTGTCTCTCCTGACCAAGGAGGAATTGAAAGGGCAAGAAAGTTTGGAGAAAGTTTTTTTGGTAATTCTAATTTTTCCCTTGGAGTTATTGAAAAAAAGCGAAATCTGGATAAGATCCATACCTCAACGGCTTTAGCTCTTTACGGTAATGTTGAAGAAAAAATTGTGATTTTGGTTGATGATATCACTACCTCAGGTGAAACTCTTATCAACGCTAGCAGATTGTGTCTTAAGAAAGGAGCAAAAGAAGTTTTTGCTGCTATAGTCCATCATGATTTTACCGCTGAGTCAGCAGAAAAAATCCAAAACTCACCAATTAAAAAATTTTTTACTACCAACACAATAGCTTTAAAAAATAATCAAAAATTTAAAAAACTTATTGAAATCTCAGTAGCTCCTTTAATTGCCAAGGAGATAGAAAATCTTATTAACTAGGCGAAAAATATAAATAAAAGTAAAACAGATAATATATAATTAATAATTCGTAATTTCTAATAACAAATAACGAAATTCTATTTTTAATATCCAAAATCGAATATCGAACATTGATTTTTTTATTTTAATTGTAATTTTTAATTTTAAATTTTGAATTTTAAAAGAATTCTTCTTAATTACTTAATTACTCAATTACTTTTTTTATCAAAATCTAATTCTGTTCTCTAATGCTTTTTTTAGAGTCATGTAATCTGCGTATTCTAAATTTGCACCCATAGGCAATCCATAGGCTAGGCGAGTAATTTCAAAATTAACGTTTTTTTTCTTTTTTATTTCCTCAATTTTATTTTTAATATAAAGAGCTGTTGCCTCTCCTTCCATATCTAGATTGGTCGCTAAAATTATCTCTTTTAAAAATTTGTCGGATGAAGTAACTAATCTTTCCACTCTTTCCAGTAACTCCTTTATCTTAATATCTTCTGGACCAACTCGGTTCAGTGGATCAATTCTTCCATGAAGAACATGATAAACTCCTTGAAAAATATTTGCTGTTTCAAAAGAAATAACATCAAGAGGGCTTTCCACAACAACAATTAATCCTTGATCACGTCTTTTATCTTGACAAATTAAACAGGTTTCCTCTTCAGTAAGATTAAAGCAGTTTTTACACATTTTTGTCTTTTTTTTAAGATTGGCAATATTAAAAGCAAATTCTTCAAGATCTTTTTCTGGTAATTTTAAAAGAAAAAAAGCTAAACGATTAGCGGTTTTTTCACCGATCCCAGGCAATCTCTCGAGAAATAAACTGATTTTTTTTAAATTTCCAGGCAACATTGATTAATTTCCAAGAAGATAAATTTCTAATTTATGCTTTAAATAAAAACTTTAGACTTTAACTGTTTCAACTATTATTAAAGGTTTTCTTCCCCGCTTAATATATAAAAAATCTTCTAGTTTTTCAATAATTAGTCTTTTAAGAGAGACAATATCCACTCTTGCTCCTTTTGGCCTTGTTAGCCTCTCGACCAGTTTTGTTGCCTCCTCATATAGTTCTTTTTCTTGTTTTTCAAAGACAAATCCCCGAGAAAAAATTTTCGGTCGAGTAACTAACTTTCCCTCCTCATCCACAACTAAAAAAACAAAGACAATTCCTTCTGCTGCCAAAGTTTTTCTATCACGAAGAACGATACTGCCAACATCACCGACTCCATAAGCATCAACATAAATATTTTTTGTTTCAATTTTTTCACCTTTATAGGCATCAATATTGTTAGCTTTCCTTCTAAACCATACTGACTCCCCTTCTGACAAAGTAAAAACCTTATCTTTTGGGTAACCTAATTCAGCGACAATTTTTTGATATTGTTTTTGGTGACGAATTGTCCCACCAATGGGAATAAAAAACTTTGGATTTGTAAAACGAATCAGTAGTTTCAAATCCTCTTGATTACCATGACCTGATGAATGAAGCTGTTCAGCAATATCTGAATAGTATACATCAGCCCCCTGACTTATTAGGTCTTCAATAAGAGCATATACCTCATTTTCATTGCCCGGAATAGGGTCTGAGGAAAAAATAATCTTGTCCCCCGGTTTTATCTTAACGTTAGGATTTTGATTTGTTGACAGCTTCATTAAAGCTGAGCCATACTGTCCTTGAGAGCCGGCAACAATTAGACAAACTTTGTAAGGAGGTAGTCTCATAATCTCTTCTTCTTTAACGATCGATTTTTGAGGGATAGGTAAGTAGCCAATTTCTGAGGCCAAACGAGTATTTTCTCTCATTGACCTTCCTAAAAAAGCGATTTTTCGATTAAATTTTAACGCCGTCTCGATGCATTGACGAATTCTTGAGATGTTTGAGGAAAAGGTAGTCATAATAAATTTACCACGAGTAGTCCTCATTTCTTCTTCAAAAGTTTCACCAACAATTGCTTCAGAAAGAGTTAATCCTGGTCTTTCTGCGCCTAAACAATCAGACAAAAGACAGCTGACTCCTTCTCGACCAGCCTTTACTATTTCATAAAAATCAGGTGGTGAGCCAAAAGGAGGAGTTAAATCAAACTTAAAATCAGCGCCATGATAAAAATTACCCAAAGGAGTTTTAATTAAAATATGAGTAGTATCAGGAATTGAGTGAGTTACCCTTATAAATTTGACCCGAAAATTACCAAAAAAATACTCTTTTTGATAATCAACTCTATTTACCTGAATTCTTTTTCCAAATTCTTCAAACTTATTTTCAACAAAAGCAGCTGTTAATTTACTACCAAAAATTGGAGGTTGAGCTAACTGATAATAATGATAGGGGAGAGATGAAGTATGATCTTCATGCCCGTGGGTTAAAAGAATTGCTCGGATAAATGATGTTTTATCTTCAAGATAGGAAATATCAGGTATAACAAAATCCACTCCCAGTTCTGTTTCTTTAGGAAAACCGATACCACAGTCAACAATTAAAATATCTCTCAACTTTTCATTGATGTAAAGTTCATAAAGATACATATTTTTAGTAACCTCAGTTGTCCCACCTAATGGGATAAAACGCAGCTTGTATATATTTTCCATAATTGAGAAAAAAAGTTATAATTGTAATAAAAGATTATAACAATTATCTTTCAAAAAGGATGATAAAAAAAATTACCAAAAAGAAAATTCTTGAAAAATTAGAGCTTGTAATTGATCCAGAAATCAACATTTCCATCGTTGATCTTGGACTCATTTACGAAGTTGAAATTAAAAAAAATAATTCTGTAAAAATCTTAATGACATTAACTACCATTGGCTGCCCTCTTGTGTCAGTTATTGAAAAAGAAATTAAAAGCAAGTTAAGTGAATTAGGCATATTAGAAGATAATATTACAGTTGAGTTGACTTTTGACCCGCCATGGTCACTGGAAAAAATGACTCCCAAAGCTAGAGCCCTTTTGGGTATATAAGTTTTATTTATCTTTTTAGTCATATTTTACTTATGACTTCAAAAACAGGTTTTTGGCAAGATACCTTTGAACAATTGGTAGAATTAGGTGCTTCAACAGCAAAAAAAACCGCTCAGTCGGTTACTCAGACTTTTAGTCCTTTAAAGATCGCTGAAAAAATAGTCAATATTGACTCTTCTCAAACAATCCAATCGCTAGAGAAGCAACCAATAACTAAAGATAATCACACCCCTTTAAACTTTGAAAAACTTCAGGAAAAATATCAAAAACAAGACGAACAAAGAACCGCTGCGCTGCGCCAAAGATTATTCCAGTTAGTAAAAAGTACTGAGGAAAAAGTATTGATTGATAAGAAACAAAAAGAAACTGAAGAACAAAGAAGAGAAATTTATGAACAACAAGAAAAAAGAAGAAAAGAAGAGGAAAGAAAAAGAAAAGAACAAGCAGAAGAGATCCCGCAGGGGAAAATCCGTCGTTCAATTTTCTCACCCAAAAAAATGGCTAGGCGACAACAAACTGAATTTAAACCAGCTTCTTATAATCAGTAAATCTTTAAGATGATAATAAAAAGC
>CALLVF010000087.1 GCA_938010745.1 uncultured Patescibacteria group bacterium
GGTGTTGTAAGTATATTTGCTAAACTGGGAGAAGTTGTCAAGAAAGCAATTGATTGTTGTAAAGAATGAAAATTTTATTTAAGGCAGCAAGGTAAAAAACTTTTTATGGCATTTTTTAAGCTCTTATAAGAGTCTTTTAATAAATTCTGAAGATGTTTTTTATCGTAATATTTCATTTTTTGTTTTTCAATCCAATTTTTGGCTTTATCCACAACAACCACCTCCAAATCCACATCCACAGCCTCCATTTTTTGGTGGATCAAAAGTGGTATATTTTTTGGAATGACTTTTTTGCCAAAATTGATCACATTTTTCTCCACATTTTGGGCAATAAGCGATTCTTTTCCAACAGTGGCCATAAATTTTGTCTTGATATTCAATTTTTTCTCCCTCCCCCTCAAAAATATAATCACAATTTTGACAATAAAATTTATTTTTCATACAATTGTTTATTATAAATAATATGAAAATTTTAATCAATCTTCTAATTAATGGTTTTGCCGTTTTTATTACTGGTTATTTTTTAGAGGGAGTTCATTTAGATAATTTTTTAACGGCAATCATTGTTTCTGTATTTTTGGGATTTATTAATACTATTATTAAACCCATTCTTTCTCTTTTGACTTTACCTTTAAATATTTTAACCTTGGGACTTTTTAATTTTTTTTTGAACGGATTAATGATCCTGTTAGTCAGTGCTCTTATTCCTGGTTTTTCCGTGGCTAATATCTGGTGGGCAATTTTGTTTAGCCTCGTCCTTTCCCTCGTTAATTGGTTTTTTCATCTGCTAACGAAGTAATTAATCTACCTGGGGATAATATCTAGAAAATTCACTTAAGATTTGATAGAGAATTTTATTCAATTATACAAGAATCCTTGATAAAATAGTAATTATGGATGATCAAATAATTTGTCCTAATTGTAAAAAACCAATTCCGTTAACCCAAGCGCTTTCGGCTAAAGTTCAAGAAAAATATCAAAAGTTTTATAAAATCCGCTTAGAGGAGGAAAAAAGAAAGTTGGAGGAGATTTTGAAGGAAAAGTTTATGAAAAAAGTAAAAGAGGAGATGGAGCTTCAATTAAAAGATAAAATTAATGAAGTTGATGATCTGCGAAAACAAAATAAAAATTTACAGGAACAGCTTTTAGAACTTAATCGTCTTATTCGGCACCTGCGATCGGAAAAAGAAGCAGTCCGAGTTGAGCTAGAAAAGAAATTAACCCAAGAACAAGAAAAAATTCGCCAAGAAGAACAAAAAAGAATGGAGGAAGAGTATCGGTTGAAGATTTTGGAAAAAGACAAAAAACTTGCTGATGCTTTAAGATTGGTCGAAGAGTACAAAAGAAAATTAGAACAAGGTTCACAACAGCTTCAGGGTGAGGTCCTAGAGTTAGAATTAGAAAATATTTTAAAAAGAGAGTTTCCTTATGATGAAATAAAAGAGGTACCAAAAGGAGTCAAGGGGGCGGATGTAATTCAGGTTGTTAAAAACAATCTTGGGCGAGTTTGTGGAAAAATTATTTGGGAATCAAAAAGGACCAAGGCTTGGAGTGAGGGTTGGATTTTAAAATTAAAAGAAGATCAAAGACAGGTTAAGGCAGAAATGGCGGTAATTATTTCTCAAGTATTACCTGATGGGGTAAAGAATTTTACTCAAAAAAACGGAGTCTGGATAGGGAATTTTGAGTCTATTGCCGGTTTGGGTCTTTTACTAAGAAACACACTAATTGAATTTCATAGCCTTCGCTCATCATTTATAGGAAAGCAGGAGAAAAAAGAGATTCTTTGGAATTACCTGACTTCAACAGAATTTCGTCAACGAGTTGAGGCAGTTTATGATGCCTACAGTCAGTTAATGGAGGACTTGCGCAAAGAAAAAGATTGGTTTCGAAAAAAATGGGCTAGGCAAGAAAAAAATATTGAAAAAGTGGCAGAAAATATCTTGGGGATTCATGGCGATCTTCAGGGAATAGTAGGCAAGTCGCTGCCTGAAATTACTAGTTTTCAATCGTTGCCTGAAAAAGGTAATGAAGGTAAATTATTTTAAATTGATTGATAATTTTTTACATTTTGTTTCAAAGTTAGTTATTATCATTCCTCTTTTGATATTATCAGCATCATTTTTTTTGAAGTTTAATTCAAAAGAAGAAACAAATTATAAAAAAATTTTTCCCTCTATTACAATCACACCAACGAAAATAGCCTCTATTTCAGCTGTTATTGATATAAGTGGTCCTTTAGTGTGTGAAGGTAAAAATTTGGATAACTCATTCACTGTCTATATTAAAGATAAAAAAATTTTTGCTACAAAAAAAGAAAAGAGTGAATTTAACTATTTTTTGTTAAAAGATGATTGTTTGTACTTGTGGAAAGAAGGTACATATTCAGGAGAAAAAATTTGTAACATTAGTCCTTATTTTTCATATTTTAATCAGTTGTTGAAGCTATTGGATGCTCAAGTAAACAATTTAAACATGTTTCCAATTAATGATAGTTGCAGAAAAGAAGAAATTAAAGATGAAAAAATTTTTGAAGTACCTGCTGAGATTTTATTTAAAAAAACTGAATTAAACTTTTAGCGAATCAAATTTTTAACATATTTTAAAAAACCCTGGCTACGACCTACTTTCCCCGTCTCCGCTTTGGAGCGAGTATTATCGGCGCTGACTCGTTTCACTTCTCTGTTCGGGATGGGAAGAGGTGTTTCCAAGTCGCTCAAGTAACCAGGGTATAGTATAGTATATAATATTTATTAATGAAAAACAACAATAAAATTAATAACCACTATCTTAGTTCGTACTGTTTTTATCCTGATATTAATTTTGAAACTCAAAGCGTGGATGAGAAGATAATTTTACTTTTAAGAGCTCATCCGATTACACAAATATCTTGGATTTTTAATAGTTTGATTTTTTTTGTCCTTATTTTTGGATTAAATTTTATTACCCATTCTTTTTTTAATATTAATCAAAAAATTTTCATTAACTTTTTTGCTTTTTTTTCTGTTTTTAGTTATGTTTGGTTTAATTTTCTTAGTTGGTTCTTTAATGTAGGAGTTATTACCTCAGAAAGGGTTGTTGATATTGACTTTCATATGGTTCTTTACAAAGAGGTTACCGCCACGAGATTGGGTAAGATAGAAGACATTACCGCAAAAACGGGTGGTTATATAGCATCATTATTTGATTTTGGTAATGTTTTTATTCAGACAGCCGGTACTCAAGCTAATATTGAATTCATAAATATACCCCATCCATCTAAAGTTGTTGATACAGTCAATAATTTAATAAGAAAAAATCATGGAGATTAATCAACTTTTTAAATTCATTATCAGTAAAGATTTTATTGATTTTATTTTTAAGATAATAGCAATATTTATTTCTTTTTTTTATCTTTTATATGCAATCGTATTCTTCAAACAAACTCAAGTAATGAATAAAACACTACAGACTAAAGGAAAAGAGTTAACTTTAACAATTTCATTTTTCCAGATTATTTTTGGACTTTTTCTTTTATTTTTAGCACTTTTCTTGGTGTAAATTATGTTAAAAAAATATTTTGCTGTTTACAAAGGTTCATGGCAGGAAGATAATTTTGCAGGTTTTTTGAGTGAAGAAAATTTTTTTATAGTTGTTTTATTTGAAGATGGCGCTTATGAAGAAGAAATTCAAAAATTTTTAGCTGAAATTAATGCTGATTTATTTTTAAAAAATATAAATAATTTATCAGATTTTGATATTTATCTAAGTGAAAAAATAAAAGCAAAAAATTTACCTATTAAAATTTCACTTAGTGCCGGATTGATTAGAGGTAATATTTTGTATCTTAAAACAATTAATCAAGGAGAAATTTTTCTATATCGAAAGGGAAAATTAGCACCAATTATTCAAGGTAATTTGTCAGCCTCAGGTTATATTCATCATGATGATATATTTATTTTTACCACTGTCTCTTTTAAAAAAAAATTAGGTGGAATCGAGCAGTTAAAAAAAATTTTAGATGGTAAAAAACCAAGTGAATTAGTTGAATTATTAAGTTCAATTTTAAAAAGTAAAGAAGATCAGAAAACAATTGCTCTTTTTGTTCAGTTTAAAAAAGAAAAGGAAATCCTTTTTAAAGAATCATTTATTAAAAAAATTATTAATATTTATAAGAAAGCTATTAATTATTCACAAAATATAGAAAGAAAAAAAACAATTACTTTCATTGCAGTTGTGATTATATTTTTTATTTTAGTCTGGAGTGTTGGTTTTGGTCATCAAAGAAGGAAAGAAGCACTAATCGCTAAAAAAATTAGTTCAGTTAAAATGCTGGTTGAAGATAAACTTAATCAAGCTGATGAATTTTCATTTTTTTCTATAGCAAAATCAAAAACTATAATTGAAGAAGCAAAAAAAGAACTTTATAGATTAGAAAGAGAAGTTGGTCAAA